>JAHDBB010000094.1:0-9841 GCA_020630635.1 Chitinophagales bacterium | reverse complement strand
AGGAAAAAATAACTCAATATAATCTCTTAATTTTTAAATCACCAAGCGTATGGAAGTCATCAAAAGAAATGGTAAACGAGAGCCAGTAAAATTTGATAAAATTACAGCACGTATCAAAAAACTTTGCTATGGTCTCGACCCTAAATATATATCTGACATCGAAATTTCTAAGCGAGTTATTCAGGGCTTGTATGATGGTGTCACCACAACCATATTAGATAATTTAGCGGCTGAAACCGCAGCATCTATGGCAACAGTTCATCCCGATTATTCTGTCTTAGCAGCTCGTATTGCCATCTCCAACTTACATAAAAATACCCACAAGTCCTTTTATCAAACCGTTCGGGAATTGTATAATTATGTCGATCCCAAAACAGGAGAAAAAGCTTCTTTGATTTCGGATGAAACTTTTGAAATTATCAAACGCAATCGAGATCTTTTAAACTCCACCATTATTTATGATCGAGACTATAATTTTGATTATTTTGGATTTAGAACCTTAGAACGGTCTTATCTATTGCGTTTAGATGGTCAAATTGCAGAGAGACCGCAGCATTTGTTTATGCGTGTTGCCATTGGTATTCATGGAGAAGATATAGCTGCTGCTATTGAAACCTATGAGTTGATGTCTGAAAAATGGTTTATCCATGCAACTCCGACTTTATTCAATGCAGGAACTCGCAAGCCTCAATGTTCTTCTTGTTTCTTATTGGCGATGCAAGATGATTCTATCGAAGGCATTTATGATACTCTTTCTCAATGTGCTAAAATCTCTCAATCGGCTGGAGGAATTGGTTTAAGTGTTCACAATATTAGAGCGAAAGGAAGTTATATTCGTGGAACAGGTGGACATTCTAATGGTCTAGTGCCTATGCTTCGGGTTTACAACAATACGGCTCGTTATGTCGATCAAGGAGGGAATAAACGCAAAGGAGCTTTTGCAATGTACTTGGAGCCTTGGCATGCCGATATTTTTGAGTTTTTGGATTTGAAGAAAAATCATGGAAAAGAGGAAATGCGAGCAAGAGATTTATTCTATGCCTTGTGGATTCCTGACTTGTTTATGAAACGAGTCAAAGAAGATGGCGAATGGTCTTTGTTCTGTCCCAATGAAGCCCCTAATTTATACAATGTTCATAGCGAAGAGTTTGAAGAACTTTACCTAAAATACGAAGCAGAAGGAAGAGCAAGAAAAACCATCAAAGCACAAGAATTATGGTTTGCGATTCTAGATTCGCAAATCGAAACAGGGACTCCTTATCTCTTGTATAAAGATGCTGCCAACAAAAAATCGAATCAACAAAATTTAGGAACGATTCGTTCTAGTAACTTATGTACGGAAATCATCCAATACACTTCTAAAGATGAAATCGCTGTTTGTAACTTGGGTTCTTTATCGCTTCCAAAGTTTGTCAACGATGGTGAATTTGACCATCAAAGACTTTTTGAAATTACGCAAGTATTGACACGCAATCTCAATAAAATTATTGATGTCAATTACTATCCTGTCGAAGAAGCTCGTACTTCCAATTTCCGTCATCGTCCCATTGGTATAGGTGTACAAGGATTGGCAGATGTCTTTATCAAATTGCGACTGCCTTTTGATAGTGATGAAGCCCGACAATTGAATAAAGAGATTTTTGAGACGATATATTATGGATCTTTGACGGCTTCCAAAAACTTGGCAAAACGTTTAGGGGCTTATGAAACCTATGAAGGATCACCAGTAAGTCAAGGCATTTTGCAGTATGATATGTGGGGAGTTACGCCAACAGAACGTTGGGACTGGGAATCTTTAAAAGCCGAAATCCAAGAACATGGCATTAGAAACAGTCTGTTAATTGCTCCGATGCCAACGGCTTCTACTTCACAAATTTTAGGGAACAATGAATGCTTTGAGCCTTACACTTCCAACATCTATACCAGACGAGTTTTATCCGGTGAGTTTATCGTCATTAACCAGCATTTACTCAAAGATTTAATCAGTCGAAATTTGTGGACCGAGAATGTACGAAATGCGTTGATTGCCAACAATGGTTCTATTCAACACATTGAGGGAATGCCACAAGATTTGAAGGATTTGTATAAGACAAGTTGGGAACTCAAACAAAAAGTCATTTTAGATATGGCAGCCGATAGAGGTGCATTTATATGCCAAAGTCAAAGTCTAAATGTTTTTGTAGAAACGCCCAATTATAAGAAGCTAAGTTCGATGCATTTTTATGCTTGGCAAAAAGGTTTGAAGACAGGCATGTATTACTTGCGTACTCGTGCGGCTGCTGAACCGATTAAGTTTACCTTAGATGCTGCTTATATGAAGCAAAGGAAAGATGAAGAACGAGCAGAGTTGATTCAAGAGAGTACACAAAGAGTGGATGCTTTGACACAAAATGGTAATGGTCACAATGGGGTAAAAGCTCCGATGATGAATCAGGTACAAATGCAAGGAGCAGAAAATGAGACAACAGTTTTATCGGCTCCTAGTTTGAAGGATGTAGAAGCGGTTAGTAAAACTTGTTCGATTGATGATCCTGATTGTGAAAGTTGTAGTGGATAATATAAGATAATTTTTTTTCACAAACACTAAGAAAGCCTGTCTGCCTTTTGGTGGATGGGTTTTTTATTCGCCAACTTCTTCTAGGATTTTTTTATACAGTTTCTCACTGACTCTGAAGCCGATTTCATAAACAAGTTTATCTAATAAAGGTTTTAGTTCTTTTAAATATCCTTTGGTTTTTGCACTAATAAGAACTCCTAATAAACCTACAATATGTAAGCCTTTTTCTTCAGCAATTTTTCTTCCCTTTCGTTCATCAATTATCAAGAATGCTGCTTTTAATTCTTTTGCTAAAACAATTGCTTCTGCTTCCCCTATATCAAGTTTATCTTCAAGCTCATTTACTTCGATCGAATTTTCTACATCTTTGATAAAAATCCAAGTTCTATTATCAATTTCATCTTTTTGGGTTTCATATTCAGACAATTCTTCATAGACTTTTCTTGGTATAATAACTATTTCAAAAAGTTGTTGTAATAAATCAAGTTGGTCAATTCTAATTAAGTTAGTTATTGGGGAAGTATCACTAACAACTATCATATTAATCTAGTATTTTTAGATTTTCCAAATCCTTTTCCAAATCCTCCAAATCATACTTAACACAGACCTCCCTCTTAGCTAGTTCCTTTTGAAAATCAAGTTGATGTAAACCAGCCAATTTTCTTGCCTGTCCCATTGTCAAGCGTTCTGTATCATACAGATGAACAGCCATCTCAATCAATAAATCAGTAGGAGATAGTTTTAGCGTTTTCAATAGTTTTCCAGAAATAACTAAATCTTTCATAACATCTTTTTTATACAAGATAAAATTTTTATCGGACAATTGCCAATGTTTTATTGTAAAATAAGTTCCCTAAATCAAATAACTCAAAACCAACAAAACCACACTAAATCCAATAAAAAACCAAAGCGAATACTTAAAAGGCGCATTCAGTCCACGACGAGTTTTACTAGCACTATGCTCAATCGTCCCAATCATATTAGAAAGAAAAGTCGGATCATCGTCATCATTATCGCCTACTTCCTTTACTGCCAATTTTTGCGTCTTAATATTTTGATCCGTAGCGATATTCCCAATGATCGAACTCAGATTCTTACTCAATGTATTTTTGAAAGGCAACTTAGAGATAGAACCCAAAACATTGGGAACGACAACCTGTTGTAACACATTCATCGTAAACTCTTTTTTCGAGATTTTTTCATTAGAAGTCGCCTGCCAATTTTGATAAATACTTTCGATAGGATTCAAGGTACCGACCAGTAATTCAGAGACGCTGTCTATAAAGGAATGGGCGACAAATCGAATGGAACCTGTAAACGCTAAGATGACACCACCAATCAATCCACCGATCAAAGCGATCAATTGAATCCACCAATCGACTCCTAAAAAATACAAGCCAATATTGATAAGCACATAAATGAGTACAGCAAGAACAACGGCTTTGATAACATTTATAGGAATAGATTTTCCAAAGGTGAGTAAACTAAGACCTGCCATGATAGGATTGCTATCACTTCCGCCTTCTTTTTGTTGTTCCAAGAATTTTTTTAAGTCTTCTGATTTCATGGAATAATGAGGTTAAATAAAAAAACATAGCAACATTATCAAAAACGTTGCTATGTTAAAATAAGTTTCAAATTACTTTTTGTAAATAAAGTCACTTGTCACTCAAAACTGGTCACTATTGTTTAAGGTCTTCTCCAAGTTTGAGAGCGTCCAAAAAGTGAAAAACCTAAATAGCCTCGTACATCTAATGTACCATCATCATTCAGTTTGAGTTGACAAGAATACTCCTTTCCAGATTCAGGATCAAGGATACTTCCATTGTCCCAACTTTCACCATCTTTGGTCATTCCCCAAATAATCTCCAAGCCCTTGATAGGTGTATCTTTTTTCTTGCCAGGACAGGCATCACAAAGCGGATTTTGCTCTTCGTCTGGACCTCTAAATAGCTGAACCACTTGTCCATAAAGTTTACCATCTTTTTCGGTCAATTCAACCACCGACTTTTTCGTTGTACCATCATCATCAATCGTCACCCATTTACCCGTTACATCTTGTCCCCAAGAATTGAGCGAGAAGAGCGTCACCATAAGGAGGCACATACATGCTTGCAATACTTTTTTCATAGTATTTTATTTTTGAGTTTTAAAATTAGCTTTTACTTGATAATTTTTAGGAGCGAAAGGTTGATAAGAGTCCATCGTTTTTCAGTCCATAGTCCATAGTTGCAGTTCTGTTCGTGCTTTTGGATTTTTAGGAGCGAAAGGTTGAGTGCTTCGTCGCACAGAAAAGTCCCGCTATCCGTTCTTATTCGTGTTGCCAAGTTTTAGGTAGCCAACGCTTCTACACGAATACCACTACTATCGGGGCTATTTTTGAAAAGACAGAACGCTTTACTAATAAAACCACTTTAGAATTTAATCCATTCAAGGCTATTTTTGAAAGGTAAAGAACGCCTTATACTATTTTTTAGAATGAACCTAAATGCTACTTAATTATCAAAGAATAAAGAAGCTTTAACTTTTATTCGACTTAAATATACAAAAATTGGTTTAATAGACAATTAAAACCCCTCTCATTTTGAGATGATGTCCTGGATAAGTACAAATATATTGATAACGTCCAATAGCGGGAGCATCAAATTCCATCATTACCGTTTCATTTGGGCGAGCCAAGGGAGAAGCCGCTAAGACATCAGGACTATTGGGTACAAAGTTTTGATTGGCGAGCTTGATGGCATTCGCTCCAACCTTATCAGCCGTCCCATCTCTGACAAAAACGATATTGTGTAGCATACCTGGAGCGGTTCCTTTATTGACTAAGGTAAGTTGTATCCGAGTATTGGCAGGAACTTTAAGGGTTTTGAGGTCGAAGTCCATATCTTCCATCGTATTGCCAATGGCTTTGATGGTGAGAGAGGTGACAGGCTTAGTTGATTGATTGGGAGGCGTGTTGCAGGCGGTAAATATCAGAAGCAAGAAGAATAGAAGGTGTTTCATTGGTTTGGTTTCTAGTTTTGGGACGATGGGACGTTTTTTCAGCTCTGTTCGTGGTTTTTGGGACTAAGGGCGTTTTTCTTGTCAAAGACTAATTATCAATTTGGTTGGTTGCAAAACGTGAACGTCCCCTCACGTCACATCGTCCCCTTACGTCCCTATTTATGGTACTAAGAAGTCGTGTCCTATCAAAAATAGCCCTGATAGTAGTGGTATTCGTGTTGAAGCGTTGGCTTAGGAAAACATAGCCACACGAATGAGAACGGATAGCAGGACTTTCCAATACGATGAAAGAAAATCCCTTCGCTCCTAGCCTAAAAAAAGATTAGGATTATAGGATTCAATTAAATTAATAGGATTTCAAGTTTAGAACCGAAACGTCCCCTCGTCCCAACATGTAAAAAATGAACAGAAACGTCCCTTCGTCCCAACATGTAAAAAATGAACCACAAATTACAAATTCTGAGAGTATCCCATCAAATTACACAACTTATACAAAACCCGACTCCCAACATTCGCATTATACTCTTGGGCTGATGATTGAGGTGGATATGCACCGACAGATACTTCACATAAGTCAAAGCCAATAATCGTCTTTTCTTGAACAATCAATTCCTTTAAAAGCAACATCGCTTGATTGAAACTCAACCCACCAGGAACAGGCGTACCCGTATTCGGACAGTATTGCGGCATCAAGCCATCAATATCAAAACTCACATAAACATGGTCGGGCAATTGAGCGACTATTTCCTCACAATAAGCCTTCCAAGTTCGGGTTCCACTCAATAAATTTTGTTGGATAAATGCATCATAATAGGCCAAAATGCGTCCTTTCGATTCATTGATAATTTGTACTTCTGCCTCGCAAATATCTCGAATTCCTACACTTATCAAACGGGAAATATTTTCGAGTTGTAAGGCATTGTACATAATGGAAGCGTGGCTATAAGTAAAGCCTTCATAAGCCTTTCGTAAATCGGCATGAGCGTCTATTTGCAAGATACCAAAATCTTCATACTTGTCATTGAGTGCTTCTAAATAGCCTAGTGGACTGCTATGATCGCCTCCCAAAATTCCTATAAATTTTCCTTCATTTATGGCTTTTGAAGATTCTGTTTTGACCCAATTATTTAACAATAAACACGCCTCGTTTATCTCATTTAGGATGGCTTGCATTTCGACATGATCCTTTACTTTACCGCCCTTTTCTAAAAACTCAATATAGCGACTGGATAACGGACGAAGGCTATTATTTTTGGCTAAAATTTCATCATTGATCGGTCGCATATACAAGCCCATTTTCCAAGCATTGGCCACATCAAAATCATACAAATCTATTTGAGGAGAATAATCTAAAATGGCTTGAGGACCATAAGCCGTTCCTGAAAGATAAGAGACGGTTACTTCCCAAGTGATAGGCAGCACAATAATTTGGGCTTCTTCATAATCGAAGGGTAAACCAAATAGGTTTCCATTGACCGAGCCGACTCCATTGGGGTCAAAGTAGTTGATTTTATCGGATTTTTGCATTGTTGGTAAAGTGAGAAGAATTTTGTATTTTTAGAACGATTTATTAATAAATTGTGTTTTCCATTAAAAAAGAAATCTTATGCTAGTAGCTATTATCGCCCTTATGATTCCGATTGTTGCCATTTTGAGTGGAACTTGGATTAAAGCGGAAAAAATGAAAGCAGATCGCCAAAAGCTCAATCCTGTTGATAGAGAAACCATCTTGAAACTCAATCAAGCTGTTCAACAAAATGATGAACTTAAAGAACGGGTTAAAAACTTAGAATACATCATTACTAGTATGGATGAAAGTATTTTGGCTTTGCATGCAGTTGATAGGGATGAATCTAAAGACAAAGTAGCCCAATTAGCAGAAAAAATTAAGGAAAAGTAAGATTGATTTTATAAATATTGGGCAGCTACCTCATCAATGACCTGACTGTATTTAGCGGCATTATCCGTAAAGACAGTAACAACTATTCCATTGTCTAATGTTTCGGCCAATTTGATGGCTCCAACCAAGTTTGCAGCCGAAGAAGGGCTGACCAACAAACCTTCATGTAGCGAAATGTCCGCAATCATTTTATAGGCTTCTTCCGTATTGACAAAGAGTGTATCATCGGCAAGGCTATCATCATAAATACTAGGTATTTTAGCAGTTGCTAGATGTTTCCAACCTTCCAAGTTATGCTCTGAATGGTCAGGTTGTAAAGAAACCAGTTGAATATCGGGATTGAATGCTTTAAGACGACGACCTGTTCCCATAAAAGTCCCTGTCGTACCCAATGAGCAACAAAAGTGTGTAACGCCTTGATTGGTTTGTTGCAAAATCTCTTCTGCGGTCAAATAATGAGCATACCAATTGTCATTATTAGAATACTGATCTGCATAAAAGTACTGATCTGGATTTTCTGCATAAATGATTCTTGCTGCATCTTGTGAACCACTGGTTCGTTTCCCCTCACTATAGACCAAATCCACTCCAAACATTTTCAAGATTCGTTTTCTTTCAACCGTTGCCCCTTCAGGTATGACCAATTTCATTTTGAGTTTCAAAGCAGCAGCGATATGAGCATAAGCGATTCCTGTATTTCCACTTGACGCATCCAATAACGTCATTCCTTTCTTCAAATCCCCTCTCAAGATGGCTTGCTTAATGATATTGAAAGCAGGACGAGATTTGATACTCCCACCAAATTGTCGCCATTCCATTTTTGCAAAAATCTTAACATTTTTCTTCTTAAAAATTCGTTTAATGGGAAATAGGGGCGTATTACCAACCAGATGCTTAATGGTTTCCATATTGCGTAGTAGGTCAGAATCAATGTGTCCTATAGGAATCATAAGTAGATAGTTTAGAGTTTTCTTAATGCGTTTTTTTTTAAGTCTGCAAAAGTACAGAAAAAAAAATTATCATTAGTTTTGTTAGATTGCTTTTAGGAGAGAAAGGTTATTACTCTTTCATCGTAATAGGTCTCCCCGCTATCCGTTCTTATTCGTGTAGCCTTGTTTTTCTAAGCCAATGCTGCATACACGAATACCACTACTATCGGGTCTAGGTGGGTTTGGAAGGTACTTCTTAGTACTAGAAGTTGTGACAAAAAGGGACGCACTATTCCTTTTTTACATGTCGGAACGAAGGGACGTTTGCTTTTCAATAAAATCAATGATTGAACAATATTAAAAATCAAATTCGTGTATTGGTGGCGAAAAACTACGAACAGAACCGAAACTGTCCCCTCGTCCCCAAAATTCTGGACTATTGACCATCGACTATGGACTTTCTTAAAACGTCCCAAAACCACCAAAAGAACCCCAAATATAAATTTAAATGAAAATAGCTTTTTTTGATTCAGGAATGGGCGGTTTGACCGTCTTACATGAAGCACTTCGACAAATGCCTTACGAAGAGTACATTTATTTTGCGGATTCAGATAATGCACCTTATGGAACCAAGTCTAGTGCTTGGATAGAAGCACTAGTTTATCAAGCAGTTGATTTTCTTAATAAACATCCATTGAAGGCTTTGGTGTTGGCTTGCAATACAGCAACCAGTGTAGCGGTCAAACAGTTGAGGCGAGAGTACGATATTCCAATTATTGGGATGGAGCCTGCCATCAAACCTGCGGTAGAACGTCCGACTACTCAAAAAACCTTGCTTTGTGCAACAACGAAAACATTGGAAGAAGAAAAGCTACAAAATCTCATTTTGAATCTAAATGCAGAAAGCCGAGTTGTTCGTTTTTCGCTTCAAGAATTGGTGATGTATGCAGAGCATTTAGAGTTTGAAAACTCGAAAGTAGAAGCGTACCTAAAGGCGCAATTTAAAGAGATTGATTGGTCGGAATTTGATTCGATGGTCTTGGGATGTACTCACTTTCCTTATTTCAAAAAACTATTTAAAAAGTTGATACCTTCTCATATTCATATCTTAGATGGGAATGAAGGAACGGTGCGTCATTTGAAGTCGAGGATTGAATTGAATGGACATAAACGCAAGAAGCCGATAGAGTTTTTTGTTTCTAAAAAGAAGGTGAGGGCTAAACGGTTTCAGCCTTACTTTGATTATTTGGAAGAGATTTTGTAGGTTGGTGACTGGTGACTGGTGACTGGTGAGAAATTCTGCTAATTCTTTCAATTCCTGAAAAATTTGAGTTAAGACAATTGACTGGTACTATGGAGTACAGACCTTAACCAAATAGACCCGATAGTAGTGGTATGAATGCAAATAGCTTTGCTCCACAAGTCGAAAAGACTTGCGGCAGAAGATTTTGG
>JAHDBB010000713.1 GCA_020630635.1 Chitinophagales bacterium | reverse complement strand
TTGAGTTTAACGTATTCATGGATTCCAAACAATACATCAGAATTTTCGATGACCTCAAAAGTAACGCCGCCTATACGACGATATTTGTATTCATAATCCTCCATTTTCAACAAAGCTTGTTCTTTCTGCTTACCGACTTTGGCGATATTGAAACAGGACAAAGTACATCCTATGGATTGAGCAAAATCAAGAGCTTCGTCGATAGTTGGATTTTCAAACCACTCAACTTCGGTGGCATAAGCAACTTTTTTGATGGTTCGATAGGCATAATTTTCAGGAATAATCAAGACAGGACATTCTACTTTGGTCAGTAAATGGGTCGTGTTGCTTCCCCAAAAAACTTTGCGAAGGGAGGTTGCTCCAGTCGTTCCCATTACGATCAAATCGGGCTGTTCCTTTTCGACTACCTCTGTAAATCTTTCAACAAAATCTCCTTCCTTTAAAACATGATTCATTTCTACATCAGTCAATAAGACACTTTCCGAAATCTCATGTAATGTTTTGGCTTCTTGTTGATATTTGACAAAAGCTCTTTCGATTTCTTTTTGCATACGTTCATACGTTTTTTCTGGCACTCGATTGTTTTCTTGGTCATTGGTTTCTAGGATATGAACGCTGGTAATTCGTGCTTCTAAGGTATCTGCTAAATGAATGGCATAGACAAAAGCATTGTGAGCATTGTCCGAAAAATCAGTTGGAAAAAGGATATGTTTCATATTGGTGTATTTTAGGAGTAAGAGAATAAATATTATATTTATAGCTCATTGGCTTCGCTTAAAATATCTTTTGCTGCTTTGGGGAACTCGTTAAGAGGTGGCAAAATATCAAAATTTCGTTTGTATCTATCCTGTCGATAGTCATGCCAGAGTTCATGGATTTGATGGGTATAATATTGTTGTAAAGGATAGTATTGAAACTTGGTAAAGGCTCGATTGTATGCATCAATCACTTGCTCATCATTGTGCAAAATCATACCGACTTTCATCAATCCATAGTTGCCAAATAGCGTGCGTTTACGACAATCCACTGACGTTTGATAGGCTTCATTGGCTTCTTCCCACAAACAACTAAAATCGTCTGTAACAGCCTCTACTTTTTCGGGATAATGTTTAGTCAATAAATCCTTTTGCCAGTCTAGGGAAAAGTCAGAAAGATTCATCCACCATTCGCCTAAAACAAACCAAAGCTTATCTCGTCTGGGTGCAATATCTAAGGCTTCTTTTAAAACAACTAAGCTTTGATCCATCCATTTTTTCTTTTCTGTTTCTTCTGTCAATAAAGCTCGATTCATATGTACCAATGACTGTACAACTTTGGCTTCTGAATCAGGAGGGTGTTGTAATAAAACTTGATTGGTGTAAGCTAAACTTTCTTTTAAAAAGACTTGGGCAGTTTCACAATCACCTTCTTCTAAACCTTTGACCAAGTACAACTCACTCAAAAAATAAGAAGCCATACAATCGTCGGGTGTCCGTTCTAAAATCTCTTTAAAAGTCAAAATAGCTCCATCGAAGTCACCTTCTGCCATCTGAACTTGGGCGATTCGATAAAGGTCTTGTGAGTCATCTAATGTATAGGTTACATCATTGCTCAAACTTTGTACACCTATAATTGTCATCAAGACCAAAATGAGGATTAATAACCAGAATATCTTTACAATAAAAGGTTTGTTATTGAAAAAAGTATAAATATTAGTCATGGCTTTAATTTTTGATTATGATGTAAAATTAAGCCGATTCTTTCGTCTCCTCAATGATACAAATCACATAGATTAATGATATAGGTCATTGAGATTCCTTAGGCATTGCTACTATATTTGGAGTATTGAATCACTAAAAAATAAGAAGATGAAATACAATATGAATTTTTATGACATTGCGCTTCGATACGCCATTGGTTATTTTATAGTCATGGCAGGTTTATTGCTTCATCAAGTTTGGATTATGCTATTAGGCGTTCCTTTTATCTTGATTGGCTTATTGGGGATGTGTCCTTTTTTCAAGATTTTAGGGATCAATCACAATAATTTTGAGTCACACGCACCCAAAAATAAGATCACTACTAAAGAGAACAAAACGCAATTACCTTCCAATGCGACTCTCCCTATACCCAATTTTAAGTAGTGAGTAGTTGAGTATAATAGGGGTTTTTCAAAGGGAGGATTTTCATTAATTCTCTCTTTTTCCAAAAGAGTTTTAGTTTATTACTTCCATATAGTTTAGTTAGTCTTCAAAAGAGAGTCATTACAATGTTGGGTAGCACAATTCATTGTAAAAAAATGGCTCTCTTTTATTTTTTGTCCTTCCTCATTTTC
The DNA here is from genome assembly GCA_020630635.1 of Chitinophagales bacterium. Lineage (GTDB taxonomy): Bacteria > Bacteroidota > Bacteroidia > Chitinophagales > UBA2359 > JAHDBB01. The sequence continues at coordinate 60 of JAHDBB010000713.1, read as the reverse complement.
TATCCTTTTTATTTCTTTTTCTTTTTTTAGGAGCGAAAGGTTCGCAGCTTCGTCGCTAGG
>JAHDBB010000712.1 GCA_020630635.1 Chitinophagales bacterium | reverse complement strand
CTAGCTTCACAACACAAAGAAATATTCTTAAAATATTTTTTTATGCTCTTTAACTCATTAACTTTTCTATTATTTTTTCCTATTGTTGTCTTTATTTACTTCCTCCTACCCTACAAATATCGTTGGATATTACTACTCATTGCTAGTTACTACTTTTACATGTGTTGGAAGGCTGAATATCTCATTTTGATACTCATTTCTACCTTAGTCGATTACTTTGTTGCCATTCGGATGAGTGAACTTCCTGAAAAAAAAGAGCGCAAAAAATATCTATATCTGAGTCTTTTGGTCAATTTGGGGATTTTGTTTGGCTTCAAATATTTCAACTTTTTTAGTGATAGCGTTCATAGTGTTCTCAACAACTTCAATATTTTTTATGACAATTGGCATTTCAATGTACTGTTGCCAGTCGGTATTTCATTTTATACCTTCCAGACATTGAGTTACAGTTTGGATGTGTATCATGGTAGAATCAAAGCCGAAAAACATCTGGGTTTGTTTGCCTTGTATGTTTCTTTCTTTCCACAATTGGTAGCAGGTCCCATTGAGCGTCCAGATCGTCTGCTTCCACAATTTAGAGAAAAGTTTACTTTTGATGTTCCAAGAGTCGTGGAGGGTTTAAAAATGATGGCTTGGGGATTCTTTATGAAATTGGTCATTGCAGATCGTCTTGCCCCATTGGTCAATCAAGTTTACAATCATCCTGATAAATACGAAGGACTGACCATTATGATGGCTACCTTTTTCTTTTCTTTCCAAATCTTTTGCGACTTTGCAGGGTATTCTATCATTGCCAGAGGTGCAGCCAAAGTGATGGGCTATGATCTAATGGAAAACTTTCGTCGTCCCTATTTTGCCCGTTCCATCCGAGAATTTTGGCAGCGATGGCACATCTCTCTATCCACCTGGTTTCGAGATTATGTTTACATACCTTTGGGCGGCAACCGAGTCGTCAAATGGCGATGGTACTACAATCTTATGATTACTTTTGTGGTCAGTGGCTTATGGCATGGAGCCAATTGGACTTTTGTAATATGGGGTTTTCTACATGGCTTTTACCTCATTTTTGCCATAATGACTCAAGATTTTAGAGACAAAATCAACACTCGTTTAGGTCTATCAAAAGACTCTTTTTTAGGCAATTTTTTGCAAATCACCACGACCTATCTACTAGCCTGTTTCGCTTGGATATTCTTTCGAGCCAATAGTGTAAGTGATGCTTTTTTGCTCATCCAAAACATGTTTTACATTCCTAAAAGTCAGCTTTCTTGGTCCTTCTATCCCAAGCTTGCTCCGCATTCATTGGCTTTGGCTTTGGTGCTTATAGGCATCCTAACAACTTATCACGCCATTGAAGAGTGGAGTAAACAGAATACCCCTCTATACAGTACTCATTTACCCATTCGTTGGCTTACATATGTTTTGTTGATTGCTGGCATTTTGGGATTTGGTGTATTCAACAGCAGCGACTTTATCTATTTCCAATTTTAAGTTTTTTGATTAGGAGCGAAAGGTAAAGTGCTTCGTTGCAACAGAAAGTCCTGCTATCCGTTATTATCACCAAGCTTCCCAAATCCTTTTGCCAATCAGTTGGTGATACCACTCCTATCAGGGCTATTTTGCATGGTCTCTATCCTGATGATGGATATTTATCAAGTAAGTATATAAAAAACGGACTATAGACGTTGTGTCCCATCCCAACTAGCCCCGATAGTAGTGGTATGAATGCTATGCGTTGGCTTAGAAAAACGTTGGCGCATTTCATAATAACGGATAGCGGGACTTGCCTCCACGATGAAAGATAAACTCTTCGCTCCTAAAAACAAAAAATCGCCCTTGACTAATGCCAAGGACGATGTTCAAAATAAAATGTATGGTTCTCTATTTTTTGTAGATTTTGTAAGTTTTTGCCTCATTGACTGTTTTTACAACGACATTATATAAACCGCTTGGTTGGTCACTTAGATCAAATTGTTGACTTCCATAAAATTCATTTGCTCTAAACTCTTGTTGAGTAATAACCTTACCATCAATGCTGTAAATCGTAACTGCTTGAATATCATCTTGTGTATCTACTAAGAATGTTCCCGTTGTAGGATTTGGGAAAATATTAATAGTTGTTTCGTCAAGTGTATTCATTGCGTCTTCTGTTTTGAATAATGGACCGTTGCCACAGTCTCCAACTACTGAATAAGTAATAGTTGGTGGCGCACAACTACTATTAGCTAATACTACAGTTCCTACTGGCAAACCACTAATCATCATTTCCAAGTTCATAGTTAAAGGATTCAGCATAAAAGTTCTAGAAGTTGTAACGGTTACTGCAAGGTCATTTAAGATTTGTTCCAATAGTTTATGGTTGCTAAAAAGCTCGTGATT
>JAHDBB010000711.1 GCA_020630635.1 Chitinophagales bacterium | reverse complement strand
TGGACGATTTATAATGCAATTAATTCAGGATTACCAAATAATGATATAAGTTGTCTTTTAGAAAGAAGCAATGGTGAAATATGGGCAGGAACTTATGGCGGCATCGGAGTCCTCACCCTAGGCGAAAGTAGCACCTTAGATGTATCCTTCACCTACCCAACCCCCATTTGCGCTTACGAAACCGTCACCTTTACCAACACCACACAAGGAGCGACCAACTTAGAATGGCAAATCAACGGAGTCAGCGTATCATCAGCCGAAAGTTTGAACTATACCTTTATAGGAGCAGGAACTTACATCGTTACTTTGATAGCCGAAAGCAGCGATGGTTGCGAAGACTCTTACAGCCAGTCTATCAATGTATCAGCCAACGCCATTGACCTCAATCCAAGTGTCACTTACAATAGCGACTTTACGAGTGCTACTCTAAATGCAGGTGTAAGCGGAATGGCTTCTTATGATTGGTATTTAGAAGGTTCGCCTATTGCCAATGGACAAAATATTATAGTGTCGCTTTCGGATACTTATACCATTACTGTTACGGACCAATGTGGTAATATGCAATCCGCAAATTTGGCAGTTTATTTAGCCGATGGCACACCTGTTTGGCCTGGCGATATGAATTTTGATGAGGTTTGCAACAACTTAGATATTATCTCATTGGGCTTGGCATTTGGGTCTATCGGTCCAGAAAGAGCCGACCAAAATATAGACTGGTCCGCTAAAATTGCGGCTGCTTGGGGAGCTTTACAATACAATGGAGCCGACTTTAAACATATAGATGCCGATGGAAATGGCGTGGTAGATTTAAATGATTTTGATGCCATCGTTCAAAACTATAACCTAACACATTCTAGTGGTGGAAGCATCGCCAATCCTGCTCCAAGTCCCATTGCGATTACCTTTGAAGTAGCAGGTACTCCTACCTTTCAAGGAGGCGATAATGAATTGATAATGGATATTGTGATCGACAATGAAAATGGGATTGACTTGGGAATGTATGGGATGGTTTACAATCTTGTTTATTTTACGCCCGATGGTACTTTAGAAAATGTCGAAGTGACCTTTGACGATTCTTGGATGGGAACAGACGGAGTGGATATGCTGACCGTTGCCCAAGATTTTCCAGAGGAACAACGTATGGAGGTTGGAATGACTCGGATAGACTTTCAAGATAGAATTGGACGAGGTAAAATTGGACAATTGAAAGCAGATATCACGATTCAAAATATCCCAACTTGGGACACGATTACCTGTGTTTTTGATGTAACCGATGTGATGCTGGTCACAAGTGTCGGGGAAATTATACCTGTAAATGCAGCGATGGAAGAAGTGTTAATTGTTAGAGGAGAAGAAGCAGCTCATTTCAATTTAGAAACCAAATGTTTCTTACAAGGAAACTACAAAGAGACTTTAGGACGGATGACCAACAGCTTGCAAGAACTTGATCTTTTACCCAATATTCATCCTTATACCCAAGCTCCTTATGATTATGATGGACAAACAAATCCTATTGATGCAAATGCTTTGCCGTTTGACGTAGTAGATTATGTTTTAGTCGAAGCGAGATCAGGTCCTTTGGGTGTATCGACATCAATGACAGAACTGGTAGAGCGCAGAGTTGGTTTATTAAAAACCGATGGCAATATCGTTGATTTTGACGGAGAACCTTTGAGGTTTTACAATTTAGAGGTTGGAGAAGCATATTATATCGTGATTCGACATCAAAATCATTTAGACATTATCAGTAGCGATCCTGTCGTAGCGAGCAATGCGATGAGTTATGATTTTACCAGCGATGTCGAACAAGCCGCAGGTTTGAGCCAACAAGAACTAAATGTAGATGGAAATGCGATGTTATTGAGTGGAGATTATACACAAGATGGCGTGATCCAAGTATCGGATTTTAATGCTTGGAAATTGGACCCTGCTCAAAATAATGTATATAGTGTCTTAGATGGAACTTTGGATGGTGTGGTGCAAAATACAGATAGTGATGTTTGGATTCCCAACAAAGCCAAAATTGGACATGTCGAAATTCAATAACAAGTTACCCCATTTTAATAATGTTGTGTGTTTAGCCATTTGATTGATTCCAAATCGAATGGGTATTCAATCAGCGATGGTGTTTCTCAAAGCATCATCGCTTTTTTAGTTTAGATGAGTCTATGATTGCAGCTCTGTTTGTGAATTTCGATTTATAACAAAAATCCTATTCTTCTTTTTGATTTGGAGAGAACAGAAGTCGCTTCGTCGTGACGAGTCTCCCCGCTATCCGTTCCTATGAATGCAGCCAAGTTTTGGGTAGCCAACGCTATTGCATTCATACCACTACTATCGGGTCTAATTGGTAGAGCAAAGTATTTCTTAGTGCCAGTAAAAGCCTGTCATTTTTGAGCAATCAA
>JAHDBB010000093.1 GCA_020630635.1 Chitinophagales bacterium | reverse complement strand
CTATCGACTATCGACTATCGACTATCGACTATCGACTATCGACTATCGACTAAACAAACCCAAACTTCAAATACTTAATTGTTCTTCCATCTGCCAAGTGCATTTTTTCATACTTCGTTTTAATATCCAATAAAGGTTCCTCATATCCCTTATGATAAATATCATTATTATTGACGAAAATGGTACATTGGTTTTCCTCCAACATCTCCAACGTAAATTCATACAATTCTGTACTATCCGTTTTAAGATGTACCACACCATCTGGCTTTAAGACTTCCTTATAGATATTTAAAAATCGAGTATAAGTCAAACGATTGCGTTTTCGTCTTTCCTTCAAAAAGGGATCTGGAAAAGTAATCCAAATCTCATCAATTTCTCCTTTTTCAAAATAACATGCCAATTCCTCTATACGAGTCCGAATAAAAGCCACATAATGAAGTTCTTCTTCGATTGCTTGCTTGGCTCCACTCCAAATTCGATTGCCCTTAATATCCATCCCAATAAAGTTTTTGTTGGGAAATACTTTTGCCATTCCCAAACTATAATCCCCTCTTCCACAAGCCAATTCCAAAATCAAAGGTGCATCGTTTTTAAAATGTTCTGTTCGCCACTTACCTTTCATGTCTACTGTTTCGCCCTTGCAATTTTGGAGACTAACTTGGGGCCAAGTAAAATTTTGAAAGACATTAGGTAAGGTACTTAGCTCGGCGAATTTTTTTAACTTATCTTTTCCCACTGTTCAAAAAATAGTTTTGATAAAAAAATATTAGTTTTACGAATATGGTCATCCATACCTTTTTATAGAAGTTGAGACCATGCCAAATAGCCCCGATAGTAGTGGTATTACCCTTGTAGAGCAAATTCATGAATTTGCTCTACAAGGGTGATGAGAACGGATAGCGGGACTTTCCATTGCGATAAAAGACAAACCTTTCGCTCCTAAAAAGTATAAAGTAGAACCGAAAAGCCCTTCATAACCAAATAACTTCAGCAAATTTAAGAGTAAATAGAAAAAAATGATACATCCTGACATAAAAAAAACCGACTACTTTGAAAAGTAATCGGTTTTGATAAAAGCTATTTTTCTATATTCCTTAGAATGCAGTCGTAATTCCAAGCGTAATTAAGTAACGATTTTGGAAGTAACTAAGATTTCCTGCATTTTCTGCTGCTTCAATAATTCCATTTGTATCAATGTCAGGATTAGTTGGATCAAAGATAGGAATCAATGGGTTGATCTCATTCAATCTTGTTGATTCATTTACTAAGTAGTTAAGGTAAGCCGCATTGGTTTCAGGCTTGTAGTAACGTAAAGCATGCTCCAAAGTAAGAGAGATGAATTTGTTTAAAGTGTAAGAGAAAGTGTTGGTCCACTGAACTTCTGGGTTATTGAAGTCTGTGTAGCTAAAGAACGCAGATAAGTTAGAGTTCCAGAATAAGTTTCTTGCAACCTCATCTTTGTAATCTAACATAATTTTAGCACCAAATTCACCTTTTAAGTTAGGTTCTAAATCATTAACATCCCAACCAAAACCAACTTTCTTAGCATCTGTCTGTACTAAAAGACCTCGCCAAGTAGCAGGGTGAACCACTACTTTTAGTTTGTTGTTAGGAGTCCAAGTAAGACCTGCACCAAAAGATACATATCCAGGATCAGCAAAATCTTTGAAAGTACTACGTAAGTCACCTAATACAGAAACAGCTAACTGTTCAGATAGTTTGTAACCAAATAAAGAAGTGATATAAATCTCATCTAAGTTTCTTTGCCAGTTATCAAAAGTAGGTAAAGAAGGTAATGAAATAGTATCAGGAACTTCAATACCGCTATCAAATAAACTACCAGTTGCATTGTTTACATATCCTAATTTGAACTGACCAGTATTATTCCAGAAATAACGATCTTGGTTGTTGTTGGCATAAAGGTTTAAGCTACCCGCAATAGTTGAAGAGTTGTCTCCACCATTGACCCAGTTGCTAAAACCAGCAGAGTTAAATACCACTCCACCTGTACCACCAAATACCCATCCAGAAGCTGATTGATTCTCAATTTCTTTTTCTAATTTGTCTCTTTCATCCATCAATCTAGTGATTTCCTTCTTAGTGTCATCTAGATTGGTTTTAAGTTGCTCAATAGTTTGAGCAGTTAAGGCACCACAAAAAAATAGTAATGTAAGTGCCATACAAATTTTCTTAGCCATACTAAATTTAATTTAATTAAAATGTTTTTGTTAAAAATCTTTCTTTTTAAAAAGAACTGCAAAACAACAATCTTTTTAAAAGATGCTCGGTATTAATCCATACTTTTTTTGATTTTTTATATGCAAAAAATCGTAATTATGACCTATTGGTTTTCTATAAGTCACACTATGTTGATAACTTTTTAAAGCGGTTTGAATCCGTATTTATTTGATAATCAAGTTTTTATGATTTTCTTCTTGCATAGCAAAGCCATACTAACAGAGATTATGCCAAAATAATAGGACAGAAGGTGTTAGTAAGACGATAGGTGTGCTTATATACGATAGAGGTTGTATATTGTTTAGGGTAAGTGGTTATGCCGAATGATTTTAATAAGAAAAGGGAAAAGAGTTTGTTAGACCTGTCTCCTAAAGGAAGGTTTAATAAGCAGAAAGATTTTCTATAAAAATTGATGATAGAAGTCAATCAAATAGAAAATAAAGTATAATAAAGGTGAGAAGGATATTGAGCAAGGGCTTGATGATAGAGATATTTTTGAGGACGATCACTAAATTGTATAAGAGGCAAATATTGGTCTGCTAGCTGATAGAGGCTTCCTGTTTTATAGACTTCCCCTAATAAAACAACAGCAGTTTGGCTCAAGTCAATATCTTCAACTTGCGCTGTATTTAATATATGATACAAAAAGTCTTCAGGCGTTTGAAACTCAAAACAGTTTTGAAAAGTAACTTTTTGGTTTTTGACAATAAAGACTTCTATAAGATGCCTACCGACATTGACCAACAATTGATTCTTAGATTTTACTAAGTTTTCACTCAATATACTGGATAACAAACAGCTAAAATCACAATGGAATTGTGCTTGCGGATAGTGTTTATGTAGGTAATTGTAGAGTTTTTTAGGGATGCCAAACACATTATAATATCCTAAAAGCGGAATCTTATCATAGCACAGATGATAGGTATCTAATGATGCATTATTGATGCCATAAAAAGCTGCTAATTCTTGTGCGTCAAAAAAATCTTCTGGCACCAATGAATGGTTGATGTCATTAAATGCAATGTGTATTTTACCAACAAATCGTTGCAAAATATCATCGGACATGATAAGATTTTCCAGCACATCAGGCATGTTATTGAGTTGTTTATCAGAAAACTCATAGGAGCGTACAACTTGTACTTCCTTATCTGGACCTATAATACAATAGACCAGTTTTTTTTCCTTAAACAGTAGATTTGCCTGTGCTTTAGCATTATTTTCCATAGTAAAACCTGCTGCTCTAATATGTAGGGTCGAGCGAACTTGATGAGATTTTTGGAGTGTGCTTGGCATATTACAATAAGATAGCCCTTTGGCAAATCAATGATTGTTGAATTGCCAAAGGATAAGAGGATATAAAAAAGCTATTCGCCCCAGTTACCAGAAGTACTACCATCTTCCAAAGAACCGACTCGCATCTTCTGACCAATTTTGGGAGCATAATATTTTTCGATAAGTCCATTGTACATGGCTTCATAAGGAGCCCGTATTTCAAAAGCTGGAATCGTAATATCATTTTTATTGATGGTATCTGCCTGAATTTCAAATTTTGCGCCTCCACTGTGCGGAATCATATCTAATTCAGAAATAGCTTGCTTATTGCCTTCAAACAAGGAGTCCACGATTGAAACCAATGAGGTATCTACTCTTGCAACAACAGTAGAATCATTGGGATCTCCGATTTTGGTAAGAATTTTATAATTGCCGTTATTGGCAAATTCTTTGAGCTTATCAAAGCTATCTGCATAGAGTTGATAATCAGACTTATGTGCTAATTGAACCCGGCGCAAAAGTTTGAGCTTATCAATAGTTGCACTATCTCTAATGGCTTTTTCTTTGTTAAAAACAACGACTTCCTCGACTGTTTTATATAACTCATAGCTTAAGTAACCAACTACACCTATGAGTATAAGATTGAGAACATATTTCATGTAAACAATAATTTGTTTTGGTTTAATTCACAATAATAAGATTTTTTCAAAATATTGGGCTATAATTTCGCTTTTTTCTACTAGAATAAAAAAAACTGAGCGCATATTTTACTTAGATAAGACAATTTTTGTACCAGTATTGGGCTTTTTCCCTTTTTATGAAGATTTTTTATGAAATGTTTTTTGACAAAATTCACTTATGTTTGCAGGCGTTTTAAAATCCAAAAATAATTTGTATGAAACATCGTCCAAGAAGATTACGAAAAAATGACATTATTCGGTCAATGGTTGCGGAAACTCGCCTTGCCAAAGATATGTTTATTTATCCCTATTTTGTGACCAAAGGCAAAAAAATAAAGTCTCCAATAGAAGCGATGCCAGGCGTTTATCATTTTTCGATAGACGAATTGGTCAAAGATGTTGAAAAAAGTCTCCAACTGGGGATTAATAAGTTGTTGCTTTTTGGAGTTGGTGAGACTAAAAGTAAACAAGCTAAGGGTAGTCACTCTAAAAAAAGCATCATTGCAACAGCTTTACGACGTTTAAAAGCTGAATTTGGGACAGATCTTTATCTGATAACTGATGTCTGTCTTTGTGCCTATACGACACATGGACACTGTGGGGTATTGGCAGGAGATCAGGTATTAAATGATCCTAGTCTGGAGATTTTGAGTAAAATGGCGGTGGCTCATGCAGAAGCAGGGGCAGATATGGTAGCTCCTTCGGATATGATGGATGGAAGGGTCGCAAGTATTCGAGAGGCTTTGGATGAACAGGGACAAAGTGACATAGGGATCTTATCGTATTCTACGAAATTTGCTTCTGCCTATTATGGACCTTTTAGAGAAGCGGCTGATTCTTCACCACAAAAAGGGGATAGAAAAGGCTATCAAATGGATATTCGCAATGCTAATGAAGCTTTGAAAGAGTCTTTGATAGATGAAGAAGAAGGGGCTGATATGCTGATGGTTAAGCCTGCTTTGGCATATTTGGATGTTATTCAAAATATCAAGAGTCATACTTTATTGCCATTGGCTTGCTATAATGTGTCTGGGGAGTATTCTATGGTGAAAATGGCTGCTAAACATGGGTTGGTTAATGAACAACAATTGGTCATGGAAAATATGTATGCTTTTGCTAGGGCAGGAGCAGATGTGATTATTAGTTATCATACCAAAGATATTTTGGAACAAAAGTGGATGTAATTTTTGAAATAACTTTGTTTTGAAAAGTATTGAAGTAAAATCAATACTTAATTTTTTGCCATAAAAGGTTCAAAAGATCAATAAAAGCAGTTTAATCAAAGACGAAAAAGTTTTACATCATTCTTTAGGATGATGATATAAGAGAAAGAAGCTGGTACTAAGAAGTTGTGTCCTTTCCCCAATAGCCCTGATAGAAGTGGTATTGCTGTTGAAGCCAAGCCCACAAGTCAAAAAAGACTTGCGGTAGAGCCAAACAGCAATAAGAACGGATAGCAGGACTTGCTGATACAACGAAGTATTGAACCTTTCGCTCCCAAAATAGCAATTTAAAAAATAAAAAACGTAAAAAAGCAATTTGAGTTGTTTTTATGAATATAGCTCCTACATATCAAAATCTGTTCAGAATTGGCGCACCCATTATGCTGTTCAACTTTGTTCAGAGTGCGATAGGATTTACTGATACTATATTTTTAGGAAGAGTTAGTATAGTAGATTTTAGTGCTTGTGGCATTATGTCTATCTATTACCTCATCTTCGTCATGATTGGATTTGGTATTTCGAGAGGAGCGCAAATATTGATCGCTAGACGGGTTGGCGAACAACGCTATGATGAAGTCGGAAAGATAACCGACCATCTTTTTATCTTAGAGATGGTAACAGCATTAGGACTATTTATCTTTTTGCATTTGACCTCCTCTTTTATCATTCCTTGGTTTATCCAATCCGAAGAAATCCTCACAGCAGGTTGGGAATATCTACGTTATCGCTCCTTTGGTATCTTTTTTAGTCTTTTTGCCTTTGTACTATTGGCGCTCTATTCAGGAGTAGGACGCACCAAAGCCGTGATTTATGTCACGATTACCTTAGCCGTAGTCAACATTATCCTAAATTATAGTTTGATTTTTGGAAAGTTTGGTTTGCCAGAAATGCGGATAGCAGGAGCAGGTTTGGCTTCGACCATTGCAGAAATCGTATCAGGAATCGTTGGTTTTATCTACTTGATGACAGACCCCTTAAGAAAACGATTACAACTATTTAATTTTAAAAAACTAAGTCGAGAGCTATTTGTTAAAATGATACGGATCTCAACGCCTTTAGTCCTGCAATTTTTAATGGGCTTAGGAGGCTGGTTTGTCTTTTTTACCTTTTTAGAAAACTTTGGTAAACAAGCTTTAGCGGTTTCCGTAGTATTAAGATGGTTGTATAGTTTTTATATGATTCCCTCAATTGGCTTATCGGCCTCTGTCAATACAGTCGTCAGTAATACCATTGGACAAGGCAAATATAAACAAGCAATTTTGGGGATGCGTAAGGCGGTTACTTTGAGTGTTATTATGACAGCCGTATTGGTATTGACCCTATACATTATTCCCTATCCCATTGCAGCCATTTTCACCAATGATGTAGCCATTATAGAAGCGTCACAAGAGCAATTTGTTTTGCTTTCGTCCTTTTTAATGATGTGTGCGGTTTCCAATGTGGTTTTTAATAGCTTGATGGGTACAGGAGCCACTCAAATATCGTTGGTGGTAGTTACCCTATCCGTTATTCTATATTTAGGATATGCTTTTTCCATCATCAATATTTTTCAATTGGGATTGGGTTATGCCTGGTTTGCAGAATTTGTCTATTGGTTTTTGATATTTTTATTTAGCATCCTCTATTTTTATACAGGGCGTTGGCGCAATCAGGAAGTGTAGGTATAGGACCAGATAGAGAGGGATAGAGGATAGATAAAATTCGTGAATTTTCTTTACAGTATATTTTCTTGGTTTTGTGGAGGCTTTTATGTTTTGATTTTTTGGAGCGAATAGATATAGCTTCGTCGTGATAGAAAGTCCCGCTATCCGTTCTTATTCGTGTGGCTATGTTTTCTTAAGCCAACGCTTCTCACGAATACCACTCCTATCGGGGCTATTTTTGAAAGGCTACAACTTCTTAGCACCAGAAAAAAAATAGAGGTCGATGGAACCAGGTGTAAAGTAAAGACGTTGAATTTTTCGCCTCTCGTATCCATAAGCATCAATGGAATCACCACACTATCTTCTAACTTCTCCAAGAGTAAGGAATAAAATAGTTTATGCCTTTGTCAAAAAAACAATAGACTATCAAGGAGTTACGAAATGTATTAAAATCTCCAATTTTGATAAAAAAGAAGTATTTTTGCACTCTTAGGAGTATTTTATAAATCATTCCTTAAAAAGAAATAAAAACATTTTAATATGTCAGGACATAGTAAATGGTCGAAGATTAAGAGAAAAAAAGGCGCAAATGACCAAAAAAGAGGAAAGGCCTTTTCAAGAGTTTCTAAAGAAATCACCGTAGCCGTAAAAGAGGGTGGAGGATCAGATCCAGCTTTCAATTCACGCCTACGATTGGCAATCAACAACGCCAAAGGTATTAATATGCCCAAAGATACCATCCAACGAGCCATCAAAAAAGGGGCTGAAACGGGTGGAGCATCTTATGTTACTTTGAACTATGAAGGCTATGCACCTGGTGGAGTAGCTCTTTATTTAGAATGTCTTACAGACAACACCAATCGTACTGTTGCCAATGTAAGAGCCTTATTCAATAAAAATGGCGGTAACTTAGCCACTTCTGGTTCTGTTGCTTTCTTGTTTGATCGAAAAGGTATTTTTGAGGTAACACAAGGAGAGCTAGATGTGGATGAACTGACCCTTGAATTGATTGATGCAGGCGCAGAAGACGTAGAAGCAGATGAGGGAGTAATTACCATCACTACCGACTATACTGACTTTGGAAATATGCAGAAAAAGTTGGAAGAAATGAGCATCGAAGCAACCAGCGCAACCCTTCAAATGATTCCACAACAGCCACAAGCAGTCGATGCAGATACTGCCAAAAAAGCATTGCGAATGGTCGAATTAATTGAAGATGACGACGATGTTCAAGCAGTATATCACAATATGGAATTGACCGAAGAAGTCATGGCTATTTTAGCAGAATAGAATTAAATAGAAAAAATACTTATGTCAATAAATGTAGCATTGTTATCGGAAATTTGCAAAGCTCCTGGCGCACCAGGTTTTGAACAAAAAATTCGAGAACTTATTTTAGAAGAAGTCACTCCTTTAGTCGATGAAGTCGAAGTCGATAATATGGGAAATGTAGTTGTAACCAAAAAAGGAAAAAGTAGTGAAAAAACCGTCATGGTTACAGGACACATGGACGAGATCGGCTTTATTGTCAACTATATAGATGATAAAGGTTTTATTCGATTTCTACCTTTAGGCGGCTTTGATCCCAAAACCTTAACGGCTCAACGAGTCATTATTCATGGCAAAAAGGACATCATTGGAGTGATGGGATGTAAGCCGATCCATTTGATGAGACCCGAAGAACGAGGGCGCAATTTGCAATTACGAGATTTCTTTATTGATACAGGAATGCCCAAGAAAGAAGTCGAGAAGATTGTAGAAATCGGCAATCCGATTACCCGTGAAAGAGATTTGATTGAAATGGGAGATTGTGTCAATTGTAAATCTTTGGATAATCGTCTTGCAGTATTTATTCTAATCGAAATGCTACGAGAATACAAAGGAACACCGCCCTATGACATCAAAGGAGTCTTTACAGTGCAAGAAGAAGTAGGCATACGTGGAGCCATCGTTGCTGGATTGACCCATGCACCTGATTTTGTCATCAACTTAGATGTAACCATTGCTTTTGATGTGCCAGATGCCAAACCTGATGATGCAGTCACCCATTTAGGCGAAGGAACAGCTATCAAAATACTGGACTCTTCTGTTATTTGTGATTATCGCATGGTGGAGTTTATGAAGAAAACAGCCAAGAAGAATAAAATCAAGTGGCAACCAGAATTATTGCCAGCAGGAGGAACAGATACCGCAGGTCCACAACGCTATCATACCAGAGGTGGTGCGATTGCTGGAGCCTTATCCATTCCTGCTCGTCACGTACATCAAGTCATTGAGATGTCACACAAGGACGATATTCGGGCAACCATCGAATTACTAAAAGCGTGTATCAGAGACTTGCCCAAGTATGATTGGAGCTTTTAGATTAATAGATTCGTTCGTTTTACCAAAAACCTTTTTATGAAGAAAATTATCTACCTCTTATGTTGTCTCGTCTTTGTAGGATTAGAGATACAAGCCCAATGCGGTTGTGATTATGATCCTTGCGGGGCTGCTTGTGACGATATAATGGTTGATGGACTGATGCGAGAATATATTTTGCATGTTCCTGACTCCTATGATCCTAGTACACCAACACCCTTAGTTTTCAACTTTCATGGTCTAGGCTCCGACGGCGCACAAGAACAAGCCTATGCTTCTATGAATGCAGTAGCAGATGAAGAAGGTTTTATAGTGGTATATCCTTATGGAATGATGGCCAATTTTGGAGGATGTCAGCGTTTTTGGAATGCAGGCATTTTAGAGTATCAAGATGTATTGGATTGTAATGTCGATGATGCTGCTTTTACCGTAGCCATGATAGATTACTTGGCAACAGAATACAATATCGACCAATCAAGGGTTTATTCTTGTGGAATGTCGATGGGTGGATTTATGAGCTATTATTTAGCATGTGTTTTAGAAGATCGCATAGCGGCTATCGCTTCTGTAACGGGTGTGATGAATGATAGTGTAGCCTTTCATTGTCAAAGCAGTCGTTCTGTTCCTGTTTTACAAATGCATGGAACGGCGGATGCGACGGTTCCTTATAATGGGGCTCCCAATAATCCTTTGAATCCTCCAGTCGAAGAGGTCGTGCAATTTTGGGCAGACAAAAACTGCTGCACCAATGAGCCGATTGTCGAAGAAATGCCCGACTTAGACCCTGATGATGGATGTACGGCAACTCGTTTTACGTATACTGATTGTGATTCTAACAATGAGGTCATTTTATATCGAATCAATGGTGGTGGTCATACGTGGCCTGGAGCCTTATTCAATATAAGTATTACCAATTACGACATCAATGGTTCTCAAGTCATTTGGGACTTCTTTGAGCAATATACTTTGGAATCGGGTGCAGGTGGTTGTGAAAGTTGTGAAGTTGGTGCAACTTGTGATGATGAAAATGATGCTACCTATGATGATGTCATCAATGAAAACTGTGAGTGTGAAGGTGTTTTGTATGATTGCTCTGATTTAAATTTAAATCTGGGGGATACTTGTGATGATGGAGACGACAATACCGAAAATGATGTAGTGAATGAGAACTGTGAATGTATAGGCGAGGTAGTCTTTGATTGTGCAGGTTTGGGTTTGAATATTGGAGACACTTGTGATGATGGAGACGATAATACAGCACAAGATCTCGTGAATGCCGATTGTGAATGCGAAGGTGTTTCAACATCTTTAGAAGATGTCGCAGACCGATTATTTAAAGCAAGTCCTAATCCTTTTGAAAATGTACTTTTGTTGGAATGGAATCAAATGGAGGTCGAGAAAATTCAAATTCACAATATCGCTGGAAAGTTGGTAAAACAACAATTAGTGAATAATGGAAATACCCAAATTACTCTTTCTCTGGAAGATTTGAAACAAGGGGTGTACTTTGTTCAGTTGGTCGGAGCCAAAGGAAGTTTGACCAAAAAAGTAGTGAAGCAGTAAAAAAATATTTTATTGAAAAAGTGAACCCACAAGAGACTCCATGTTTCTTGTGGGTTTTTCTTTATCTTTGCGGATGGATTTTTTTATTTAAAAATCTTTTTTTAGGAGCGAAAGTTTAGAGCTTCGTCGTTACAGAAAGTCCCGCTATCCGTTCTCATTCGTGTCGCCTTGTTTTAGGTAGCCAACGCTTCTACACGAATACCACTACTATCGGGGCTAGTTAGTTTTTGGCAGAACGTTTAGAGTTCGGGTGGTTCGTGGAAATTTGACAATTTTGGTTCTTTTTTGGCTATCCGTCTAAAGTTGCCACGATTATTGCCCATTTTACAATCAAAGAAAAAATATATCGCTTCAATCGGATGGGTCTTCCCGTCAAAGTAGAGGCAATCCGATTGATAAAGAGAAAGGAGTCCATTAATATAAATCAATCGGTGTTGTGTCCCTGACCAACTAGCCCTGATAGTAACGGTATAAATGCAAGGCGTTGGCTTCCTAAAACGTTGGCTGCATTTATAAGAGTGGATAGCAGGACTTTCCATTACAACGAAGCAGTATCCATTCGCTCCTAGCCTAAAATCAGAATAGGATTATTGGATTTTTCGAGATTGGTAGGATTTCAAATATTGAATAGAATCGTATCAAATATCGCAGGAACTCAAAAAACTATGGAGGATTGATGAATGATGGATTTTTATATAAATGTAACCAGTCAACCTAACTTGTCACTATAAATCAAACATTATGATAAAAGCAAATGACCCCAATATTCGATCTTGGATCAAAGTCGCTAAAAATAGCGATTTTCCCATCCAAAATATTCCTTTTGGCATCTTCTCCAAAGGACGCATCAAAGCCCGACCTGCCACCATCATCGGCGATACAGTGATCGACCTCAAAGCCCTTGCCGACTTAGGCTTTTTTGATAGCGTAGATTTCAATAAAAAGGTTTTCAACGAACCGACCCTCAATGAATTTTTGAAATTAGGAAAATCGACTTGGCGAGCCATCAGGGAGCGTTTATCGGATTTGTTCAATAAGAAAAATAAGGAGCTGCAGGACGATGAAAATGCCAAAGATAAAGTCTTACATGCTGCGGATGAGATCGAAATGCTGATGCCTGTAAGGGTGCGAGATTATACCGATTTTTATTCGAGCAAAGAACATGCCACCAATGTGGGAACGATGTTTCGTGACCCCGAAAATGCTTTGTTGCCGAATTGGCTGCACATTCCGATTGGCTATCATGGACGAGCATCTTCTATCGTCGTATCAGGAACACCGCTTCATCGACCCAAAGGACAAACCCGACCCAATCCCGAAGAACCGCCCGTATTTGGACCTTGTCGTTTATTGGATTTTGAGTTGGAAATGGGCTTTATCACAGGACAAGGAAAACCATTGGGTGAAAACATTCCGCTGGAAGAAGCAGATGATTATATTTTTGGATTGGTGCTTTTTAATGATTGGTCAGCACGAGATATTCAGAAGTGGGAGTACGTACCATTGGGACCATTTTTAGGCAAAAGTTTTGGATCATCTATCTCGCCTTGGATCGTGACATTAGACGCTTTAGAGCCATTTAGAATGCGTCCGACAAAAAGAGAAGTCCCGATTTTACCTTATTTGGATGGAAAAGCCAATCGCCGAATTAATGTAAACTTAGAGGTACAAATTCAGCCAGAAGATCAAGAAGCCCACACTGTTTCTCGTTCCAATCTAAAGTATATGTATTGGACGATTGAGCAACAATTGGCGCATCACACGATTAATGGATGCAATATAAACGCAGGCGATATGATGGCTTCGGGAACGATTAGTGGAACCAAACCAGACTCGTATGGTTCGATGTTGGAACTGTCTTGGAAAGGAACGAAACCTTTGTCGATGCCTGATGGAAGTGAACGCAAGTTTTTAAAAGATGGTGATACCGTGATTTTGAAAGGCTATGCGGAGAAAGATGGCGTGCGGATTGGTTTTGGAGAAGTGACGGGTAAGGTTTTGCCTGCTCTTTGAGGTGTAAATAGTAGAAAATAAAAGGAACCCTCCTGTGAACTTGCGTTTGTGGGAGGGTTTTTGGGTTTGAGAACAAAACGAAATTAGAAGTATTATTGATTATATTTAATTTTTGTCTTGTACTTGAATAGATTTAGTCCATTTTGATTACAATTTACATAAGGCATATTGCTATTGATGGACAAGTATCAGTAAGAGGTCTAATACAAGGAAAACAGGTACAAGTTCCTTGCCCTTGCACTTGATGAAGTTGTTCATTGCTTAGTTGAGAAATTGTTTTCTTTTTTAGGGTTAATTTTTTTTGAATTTTTTTCATGATGTTTAATTTTTAAAATTATATAATTAATATTTTTAGGTGCTTAACACATAGGACTTAAAGTGCATCCTGTAGTTATTCTACAAGGCCATATTGTTCCTTTTCCCTGTATTTGATGAAGTTGTTCATTACTTAGTTGAGAGATAGTCTTCTTTTTTAGCGTTAATTTTTTATTGATTTTTTTCATGATTTAAACTTTTAAGATTATTTAATTAATAACACTTCAAAGATATTTCAGGAACTAATCTATAAAAAATACATTTTGGCTTGATTTTAGTATGTTTGTATGTAAATAAATAGGTTTTTTTGTATTTTTTAAAATTGTAAATATCTGTTAATCAGTTTTTTATGATTTGAATATTATTTATGAATTTTAGGAAAATATTCAACCAAATCAACCATTTAAAAAATGAAAAATTATGAAAAATAGTCAATTGCTCATTAGATTAAAAACTCTATCAAAGAAAGAAATTAGAGGTTTTGATAAGTTTTTAAAGAGTATTTATACTGATAAAAGCCAACCTCGTTTATTGTATAATTATTTAAAAACACAATATCCATCATTTCCTGATGAAAAAATTGATAAAAAATATGTAGCGAAAAAAGTTTTTAGAGAAGCTAAGAATCCAGTAAACAGTTTATCTGATGCCCAATCAATGCTCTTAAAAGATTTAAAGAATTTTATGATTCAAAAACAATTGGAGAAAAATTCGTCGTTGAAAGATTTACTTTGGTTAGATAGTTTGAAGGAACGAAGATTGGATAAGTTGTTTTTTTCTGAGATAAAAAAAATTAAAAAGGAATGGAAAGAGACTGCACCACAAAAAAAGAAGCAATTTGGCATCAGGTATCTATATAATGAGTATGAACTAGAAGTAATGCACATTACGCATCCAGAGGCTTCTTTTTTTAAAGCTAAAAGACCCACTTTTAAGACGTTGATAGAGAGACTAGAAAACTATACTATTGCTGCTAAACTTTATTGGGTATTGTGTGCTTATACTAGTGGTCATTTTGTAAAAGATGACTCTTTCGATTTGGAAAAAGAGATGCGTAAATATGCTTTAGCTAAACCTTATTCATTACCTCAAACCCAACTTTTACAAGAGATCGTGGAGATTCTTTTAGATACAAAAATGGAGGATTACCAAAAAGCGAAACAAAGTTTTTTTGAACGTTTTGCTTTGTATAATCATGATCAACAAATGGATTTGATTAGCTTTTTTACAGCTTGTTCTTATCGTATAGGAACAAAAGAAGCCTTTCAAGAACTTTTTAATATCAATGAATTTGCTATAAAGAAAAAGCTTATCTTAGAGGGTGATTATGTTGTGCCAAAGGTTTTTATCAATATCGTCAATTTAGGGTGCAGATTAAAAAAAATAAGTTGGACAGAAAAGTTTATAAAAGATCGAAGTGAAGATTTGAAAGAAGAACATAGAGAAAATACTACTTTATTTTGTGAAGCAAATCTTGCTATTTCTGACAAGAAATTTGATGTAGCAATGTTGAAGCTTATAAAGGTGATAGATGATAATGTATTTTGGAGTGCTTTAGCAAAATGTATGTTATTGCAATGTTATTATGAATTAAAAGAGACTGATGCTTTAGGTTATTTAATTGATGCATGTAAACAGTTTTTGAATCGAAATAAACAATTTGCAGAACCACAGAAAGAAGGACTTCGGCTTTTTGTAAAAAGCATTGAAAAAATATATAAAATAAGATATTTGAATATTCCAAAAATAAGAGAAAGTAAAGAGAATTTAATAAAAGATATTAAAAATAATCCAAGTATCCCTTTTAAAAGTTGGTTACTTGAGAAGTTAGATGAGTTAAAGTAAAAAACCCAA
>JAHDBB010000092.1:3696-15259 GCA_020630635.1 Chitinophagales bacterium | reverse complement strand
TTTCTAGGTTAGCAATCCGATTGAAGCGACATCTTCTTTTCTTTGATTGTAAAATGGGGCAATAATTGTGGCAAACTTAGACGGATGGCGTGTGGATAGTGACGAGTGACTGGAGCTAAGAAATTGAGACCGTTCACAAATAGCCCCGATAGTAGTGGTATGAATGCACAAGCGTTGGCTTCGCAAAACTTGGCTGTATTCATAGGAACGGATAGCGGGACTTTCTATGACGACGAAGTACTTGACCGTTCGCTCCAAAAAAGAAAGAAGTTATTTTTTGATGGGAAGTTCGACGTAGAAAGTGGTGCCTTCGCCTTCGACGGACTCGAACCAAATGTTACCTCCTGAATTTTCGATGATGCTTTTGGAGATGGATAAACCGAGTCCCATTCCTGATGCTTTGGTCGTAAAACTGGGAGAAAAAACTAGCTCTTTTTGCTCCTCTGGAATCCCTTTTCCATTGTCGGTAATGCTGATTTTAGCTTTAGTTCCTTCGTCTTTCAAAGCGACAATCAATACGCCTTGACGGTCTTCAACCATCGCTTGTAAGGCATTGCGAATGAGGTTGTGAAATAAACGATTGAGGTTGGTTCTATCCGCATACACCCAGACTTGGTTGTCTAAAAAGGCTTTGACAATTCGGACATTTTGTTCATTGCCCTCATATAAACCTGTGATCCCATCCAACATTTCAACCAACTCAATGGCTTCTTCTTCGGGCTGTGGCATTTGGGCAAAGGAAGAAAATTCATTGGCGATACGGGCTAAATGATCGATCTGTTCAATTAGACTCGTCGCCACTCGCTCCGTCATTTCATCTGCTTTTGGATGATTGTCTCGATGGGCACGTTGTAAATGCTGAATGCTCAACTTCATCGGAGTGAGTGGATTTTTGATTTCGTGCGCCACTTGTTTGGCCATTTGTTGCCACGCATATTCACGCTCTGATTTTGCCAAGCGTTTAGCACTGTGGTCGAGTTCTTCAATGGTCTGATTGTATTGCTCCACCAATGCGCCAATCTCATCATCTTTGTAGGGCCATTCTAGTCTTTTATTGTCTCCTCCTAAACGAATCCTTTTGAGGTTTTCGCTAATCATATCTAAGGAACGGGTCAAAGAATTGGATAGTAAAATCGCTAGTAAACTGGTGGCTAATAAGATCAAAACATAGACATTGATGAGGGCAACTAAGAAGTTGGAAATCTCTTGACGTAGATTTTTTTCTCTAGCAAAATAGGGATTGCTCATGTATGCTAAAATCCTTCCGTCTTTGCTTTTGACAGCCGTATAGGAAGCCATGTAATTGAGTTTTCCGATGCTTTCTTGTTGGACAACTTGTCGTTCATTACCTCGTTTCAATTTATTGAGTGCTTCGGCATTCATTTGTTTAGAGATAATCCCATTTTCAAATAAAACAGGAACCGAAGAAGCCAATAATTGACCATTTAAATCGTATAAACTCACGTCCATTGCATGGATTTCTGCAATGTCATCAATCATCTTTCCTAAACGCAATTTATTGTTGATGGCATTTTCACCATTCAATTTATTTAACTCATATTCGACGGCTCCTAAAATGGATTTTTGCTTTTGATTTAAGCGGTCTTTGTGGTTGGCGATGCTTCGATTGGAGAAGTATAAAATGGTGATGAGTCCAATCACTAAAAAGGATAGAATGATGAGTAAGATCATCACCGAATTGATACGCTGTCGAAGGGAAGAGTATAAAAGTCGTCTGACCAATCGCTTGTCTCCTTTTTCAAATAGTAAAGAGCGAATCAATAAATAAAGCATAATCGCTACAAATAGGAAACTGAAAATGTAGGAGAATAAAGAGACGCTTTGTAAAAGGCTTTTTTGTTTTTTAGAGACGAGCGCTGTTTTGTTATTTTGACCATTATAGACTAAATGGGTGTAACCATTCAATTGTAAAAACGCACAATCTTTCGATGTTTTAAATACTTTGGCTAAGACATTGGAATAAGGATATTCGCCCACAAAGGTTTCTAAAGAATCACTCGTATAAACCGCATAATCTGTGTCTTCTTCATGTTCAGAAGGACGATACTTGTCTTGAATCACGAGTTCGGGATACACATTGGTTTTGTGTGGTTCATTTTCGGATACTTCGGTGATGAGAAAACCGCCTCCGTTGGGTGTAAAAATACGGAGCTTCGATAAGTAGCTGTAATTTCCTGAAGGATTGGCAATGAGGTAAACGTAGTCGTTTTTGGTTTTGACTCCGTGATTTTCGATCTTCTCATTAAAAAAGTCAATATCAATACTTTCCGTTCCTTTTAAGGATTTACCGCTAGCATCAAAAAGATAAATATCTACATCATATTTTGTGAAGTACTTTCCAAAGTATTTTTTCTTGATGCGTTGGATCAATTCACTTTCAGGCAAATAGGGATGGTCATAATATCGCTTGATAATTTTATCGGACATCAAACTAAAAGCAATATTATTGAGTGAGAACTCTGTTGTGAGGTTTTCTTGTCTTACCAAATTTTCGGCTAATTCAATACACTGTCTTTGCTCCTTTTCAACTTTTGCACTATTGACCACAATGGTAGAAATAAGGGCAAAAATGGAGGTCCAAAACAACAAATAGCGAATGGATAAGGGCTTGAGTTCAGAAGTGCGAATGATGGGAACAAACAGGGCAAAAAGGGCTACCAATACCGCCACCAATACAGAATTAAAATGAATATCTACTACGGCATGTAAGAGTACCCAAAGACAAATAATCCAAGCAGCCATGCTTAGTCTTTGTTTCCAGTCTAAACGGATATGCCCAATCAACATGGTAATTTTTTGGGCAAGCAAAAATAAGCCATAAATTACCAAAAATAAGATAATTAGCCCTACCAAGTTTTCAATGGTCAACATTTCAATAATATTGAACGTATTGTGGGCATTCAAGACTAGGTTGCGTATCAAGGCTCCCCCCACTCCTATCAAGGTCATAAATAACAAAAGCATTCCTCCAAAAACCCATTGTGGATAGGTTTCCATAGATTCATCAGAAAACTCAAAATGACAGTAGCGATAGATATAAACAATGACTAAGAAGGATAAAACCACCACTAAAAGTAAATCACCTGTTGTATGAAACCAAAGCCCGTCATAATTGACTGGTTGAAAGATCGGAAGACTTCTTACATTGACCGGAAAATCAAAAAGTCCTGTGACGATTTTAATCAATAAACAAGTAATCAATAAAAGAAAAAAACCGTCCCATTCTCGCTTTCGATGGGCTAAACTGACGGCATACAAATATGCCCAAACCAATAGTAAACCTATACAAAGCCATTGGAGAATAAATGCAGCGATATATCGCTTAGACCATACTGCTTGGTTGTCCAAATAGACATATAAGTTGGAGGTGTTCCCCATCAATTGGTCGGCATCTAAACGAGCTTGAATGCTATAATTTAAGTTATTGGGAACCGATAAACGAGGATTCTTTTCATTGACGAGATACTTATTTTGGTCAATGCCATACTCCGTTTTCAATAGATATAAACCAATAATATCCAACTTTCCTCTATCTTCCGTTTGATAGTAGGTTTTCATCACCATATAATAGCCATTTTTCAACAAATCATAATTGACTCCTGTTGAATAACTATTGATGGTCGCACGAGACAGTTCTACCGTATTTTCGTTCCAAAAAACGAGTCCTGTTTTGTCGTAAACCAGTAGGGTAAAGGGCAGATTTTGAAGTTGCTGGAGCGCATCTTCCGTCAAATCTTTGTTGAGGACATTGGTAGATTTAGAGTTATTGACTACTCGATAAAATTCTTTTTCTACTTGGGAAAGTTCGCCTTTGAGTCTTTCGACCATTTTAGGCAACTGATTGAAGTTGTTGGAGTAATATTGGAGTGCGAACGAGCTGGCTAGCAGTACGACTGCTAACAATAACAAATAGACCTGATTTTTTTGAATCCAGTTCACCGTCTCACCTCGTTGTTTTGAGAATACAGCAAGAACAAATACAAGAAAACTCCTTGTGTCTGAACTTTATATTCTTTAGTTAGTTTTTATAAAAAAATAGCAGCCCTCTAAGCTGCAATATTGGAGGGGAGGATAGTATAATGTTGCCTATAAAAAGACCTTAGATGGGCGCACTACTAAGGAATGACAAAATTAAATATAATCTATACAAAAAACATATTTTCCTTAAAATTATATTATTTTCACCTTTTCAAAGAATACGCCTAGTCTGTATAGTCTTCTACGATATTGACAGGTAAAAGTTATTTTTTGCATGATTTTAAGTAACTTTAGTTTTTTATGAGGGGTTCTTGATTTTTCGGTTCTGGCTTGAGCTTCATCCTAAAGAATGAAGTAAAGTGGTTTTTTCTTTTTTTGGAGCGAAAGGTTTGGAGCTTCGTCGTGTTGGAAAGTCCCGCTATCCGTTCTTATCATCTTTGTAGAGCAAATTCGTGAATTTGCTCTACAAAGATGATACCACTACTATCAGGGCTAGTTTGGATGGGTCGCTACCTTTGTGGTTCTTAAAATTTGACAACTTCTATTTGTTTTCTACATGAAATTCGTCAAATTATGGTGCATTTTTGCCGCAGTTTACTGGCACTAAGAAGTACCTTTACTCAACCATCTAGACCCGATAGTAGCGGCTATGGTGAAAGTGATAGGCTAAAAGGTTTTGCGAGGATTTCACCATAATAGCGGATAGCGGGGAGACCTGTCACGATGAAAGAGTAAAACCGTTCTCTCCTAAAAAATAGGACTCCGATTTTTAAGATGAGTAGGATTACTGTATGTACCTAAATTCTACCAATATAATCCAATTCATTTATAACTTAGCACTCGTCATATAAAAACACCTATTTATGAGCCTTCAAAAACATATTTTATTCATCCTTTTAAATCTTTGTTTTTCAATGCTCTATGCACAAAATCCAGAGACCAATTTTGAAGATTATAAAAAATATTTCTTTGAAAAATATTGGGAACTCAACCCTGCTTCTGCTACTTATCAAGGGGTAGATGGCTATGCTCATTTACTGCCGATTATCGACCCGACTACGGTTCAAAATAGCATCGACAAATATCAAAGTCTACATCAACTGCTCAAAAAACATTCGCCTAATACGCTTAAAACATCGGATCGTATTGACTACTTTTTGTTGGACAATCAAATACAATCCAAGATTTGGCATTTGAAATATTATCGAGCCTATGAGTGGAATCCGAGTATCTATAATATCAGTGGACAGTTTCATAAAATCTTGAAGGATGATCTAACTACGGCAGAAAAAACACAGGCAATTTATAGCAAATTATTGCAAGTTCCAGCCTATTATGAGGCGGCTAAAAAGAATCTTCAAAAGCCGACTGTCGAACATACAGATTTGGCCATTCAACGACTCAAAGGTGGTTTGGATTTTTACGAAAAGGACATTCCACAGTTGATGGAAGAATATATGGATTTGAAAAAAATCAAGGGCAAAATCTCTAAAAAGAAACTCCGAAATGCTCATGAAGCTGCCTTATTGAGTGTCCAATCCTTTGTTCAATGGCTGGAAAATGACTTGCGTCCTTCATTAGATAATCCAAAAAAGAAGCGTAGTTTTCGACTCGGAAAAGACTTGTATAGCAAAAAGTTTGCTTTCGATATTCAGTCGGATTATTCAGCACAAAAAGTCTATGAAAAAGGAATGCGAGATAAGGCACTGATTCACCTTGAAATGAAGAAAATCACCCAGCAACTTTGGGGCAAATATTTTGGGGATTCATTGGAACATGCCACACTTGCTCATGTCAAACAATTGATTGATAAAATCGCTGAAAAACATGTCAAACGAGACGAGTTTGTTGATGCGATTCGTCAGCAAATTCCAGAGTTGGAAGCGTTTGTGAAGGAAAAAGACCTGATTTATTTAGACCCCAAAAAGCCGTTGGAAGTGCGAGCAACACCTGCTTATATGCGAGGAATTGCGGGAGCTTCTATCTCGGCTCCTGGTCCTTTTGAAAAAGATCGTCCGACCTATTACAATGTCACACCTTTGGATCATTATACCGAAGAAGAAGCCGAAAGTTACTTGAAAGAGTACAATCATTATATCCTCCAAATTTTGAATATTCACGAAGCCGTTCCTGGTCATTATACCCAACTGGTTTACGCTAATAAAGCTCCGAGTTTGGTCAAAAGTATTTTTGGAAATGGCACTATGATTGAAGGCTGGGCTTGTTATGTGGAACGGATGATGTTGGAGGAAGGCTATGGCAATCACGAACCTGAAATGTGGCTGATGTATTATAAATGGAATTTGCGTGAAATTTGTAATGCGCTCATTGATATAGGAGTTCATACGCAAAAAATGACGAAAAAAGAGGTAATGAATTTACTGGTCAAAGAGGCCTTTCAAGAAAGTACAGAGGCGGAAGGTAAATGGAGACGGGTGACTTTGACACAGGTACAATTGTGCAGCTACTATACGGGATTGACAGAAATCTATGAATTGCGAGAAGCATGGAAAAAGGTGAAAAAGGATAAGTATGATTTGAAGTTATTTCATACGCAATTTTTGGGATATGGTAGTGCGCCCGTCAAGCATATTAAGACGATGATGTATCAGGATTATTTGGATTAGTGACGGGTGACGGGTGACAGAATATAAGAAAACAACAACACACATAACTATGTTTGGCACTAAATGGAATGCCTTTTTCAATCCCGAACAATTTCAAGGCTGGGGTAAAAAGCGACAATATTTTGAAGGCTGGTATTTTAAAATTATCAATGCAAAAGAAGATAAAGCCTTTGCCTTTATACCTGGCATTGCCTTTGATGAACAAGGTATAGGACACGCTTTTATTCAAGTGTTGGATGGTAAAAAATGCTCATCGGAATACATTACTTTTCCTGTCGAAGACTTTAAACCGAATACTCACCATTTTGACTTAATGATCGCCAACAATCATTTTTCGGAGGCTGGTATTTCTTTGGGCTTGGAAAATATCAAAGGACATTTGAGATTTAAGGGGAATGTTGGGTGGCCCAAGCCTTGGTACTCACCAGGCATTATGGGACCCTTTGCATTTATACCCTTTATGCAATGTTATCACGGTATTGTGAGTATGGATCATTCGATAAAGGGCGCATTAGAAGTGAATGGCACATCTATTTCTTTTGATAACGGACGAGGTTATTTAGAGAAAGATTGGGGTACGTCTTTTCCTTCAGCTTATATCTGGATGCAGTCCAATCATTTTAGTGAAACGGGTATTTCATTCAAAGCCTCTATTGCCAATATTCCATTTATGGGGACTTCCTTTGTGGGTTTTATCGCTGGCATTTGGCTCCACAATAAGCTCATTCGTTTTACCACTTACAATCGCTGTAAACTTCGTCGATCTTTTGCCAATCAAGAAAAAGTGGAAATCGTCTTGGAACATCCTCAATATCGTTTGGAGATTTTTGCTAAACGTCCTGCGGCGACGGCTTTGGCTTCGCCTATTCAGGGAGCGATGAATGGCAAAATAGAGGAGAGTATGACGGCTAATTTGGAAATTAATCTCATTGATAAAAAAACGGGGCAATCTATTTTTCAAGATGTGGGGCGCAATGCTGGTTTAGAGGTGGCAGGAAAGATTGAGGAGATTATGGTTTAGTTTTTTAGAAGTCGATAGTTAATCAGTCGAGGCTCCATAGTTGCTGTTTATTTCTTGATTTTTCTCTTCATACTACTGAACAGGATTTTTAGGATTATAGGATTTGCTTGATTTTTCGGTTCTTTTGTGGATTCTTTCTGAAGAAGGAAGGAATGCTGTGGGTGCAGCCCAGATTGTCGCATTAGTAATTTTGTTGATTGTTATTTGACCATTTTTAGAACCGTTTTCTGTGTGTTTTGACTGTTTGCTTCCTTGTCTTCGCCAGACAGGCCTTCCTTTTTCAGTCGAAAAAAAGGAAGCAAAATTCTCGCTAAATTTAATGTTCCTAGCACAAAGCCACCGCCCCGCTACCGAAATTTAGCAAGCCACCGCTTCTTTTTCGGTTCTAATTTGATTTATATATTGATATTTTTTATATGCGACACTTTGGGATGCACCCAATGCTGTTTGTTTGGTTCTGTATTGGCTCTCTCCAGAGGGAAAGAATGCCGTTTTCTTCTCTCAATCCTATTTAATCCAAAAAATCCTGTAATCCTATTCATCTTTTTGGCTAGGAGCGAGAGGTTGGAGCTTCGTCGTATCGGAAAGTCCCGCTATCCGTTCTTATAAATGTGCCAACGTTTTTCTAAGCCAACGCATTACATTTATACCACTCCTATCGGGGCTATTGGGTTGAGGTAGGAACTTCTTATAGGTTTACACATTAAATATCTTCAATCTTTTATCAATCAGATATGGTTCAATCGTGAGAACAGATGCAATCTGTTCCTACAATATTCATATTTTTTTTAAAAATAGATACCAATAAATCCAACAATCTTACCATTATCCTACTTCCATTTATCCATATCCCAGTATTTTAATTAGTCAGACTTTTATATTTGCAAAATATTTAACTCAATAAATGCACATTTATTTAATGATTATTTAGAAATCATTCTATATTTTTAAAAAGTAGCATTCTTTCAACTCTATAAATGAAATCAAGATTACAGTATGGCGAATATAAAATGTCTCCTTCTCGTCCGTTGTCTGATCCGCAAAAGTTGGCTTTGTTTGAAGAATTTGCTAAAGTTGTAGAACCTATGTCTAAAGAAAATCTCAAAGGTTATTTTTTGATTTTTAATTTGAAAGAGTGGATTCAACAGCAAATTGATGGGTTGTCTTTGGATAAATAAAACGTTGAGACTTTACCTCGTAATTCTAAATAGTTCTGTTATTATTGGGTTCTATCCGCAACGAACTAGCCCCGATAGAAGTGGTATCCTCCTTGTAGAGTAAATTCATGAATTTACTCTACAAGGAGGATAAGAACGGATAACGGGACTTGCCTACACGACGAAGCTCTAAACGTTCGCTCCTAAAAAAATAATTACATTTATTATTAAGGCAATTGTTCTTGAATGATATAGTTGGTGACTCCGTTGATATTGTCAGGAAAACTTAGTACATTGAAAAAGATAAAATTGGATTCGTTATTGGCTCCTTGAAAAATGCATTGTCCATTCATATCAATATCGCCTGCTTGATAACCCATTTCTATAAAGTTGGGAATCAAATTGGTATTGGTCGATGCTTGTAGGACGGTAAAGAAAGACATGTTTACATCATTGCTGCCCCCTTGAAAAATGATGCGGTCATCTACGACTCCATTTCCTGCCCAAAGTGCTTGGGTATTGTTGCCCATATTTACGCAAGCATTTATCCCCCAAGTTGGTGTATTTATGTCTGTAAAGTCGATGAGCGTATTGGCATCTAAAGTTAAGGGATTGGCAGTCATCACTCCTAAATGATTTCGATGTCGAATCGCTACATGGTAATCTTGATAGCTACTTTCAAAAGTCAATACCTTACTTTCATTTATATCTATGACGGCTCCATCTTTTTGTAATAAAACGGATTGGGTTTCGATGATGATGGTGGGATCATTGGCATCTCGTAATTCGACTAAAATCCAATCGACTATGGAACTATCGCCTTTGTCTGTTAACATGTTTGCATTGATGGTTTCGCCTCCACCTGTTCCGTAATGGGTAAAGTAGGTACTTGTGCTATATGGTTCAGTCGTTGGTATATAATTATTGGCTCTTAAATCGTCTCGCATCCAATCACCACCACTGTTTAATAACGCTCCTTGTAAAAAGACTTTGAGTTGGAAGGAAGTATTTTCGTTGACATCACAAGTATCATTGTTATTGGTATCTAATAAAGTTCCCATACAATTGCAATCGGCATCATATACGTCTCCTATGGTGCAAGCATCGTTGTCATCACAAGCAGATAGTATATTTATATTTACTTCTTCCTCTTTAGAACATCTATCATCGCTAATGACAGTAACGGGATAAGTACCTGTGGTATTTACTGGATAAGCTGCGTGTGTATTTCCATTTAAGACTCTTACAACTGAATTTGGTCCACAAGGCATATTTTCGGCATCTAAATAGAGTGAATTATCTGAAAGAAACACTTCTATTTGAGCAAAAGCATTATTGACAGATATGACGGAAGCGGTTCCATCTCCCGTCATATCGCTGGACGTACTTTCAGCAAAATGCATATACTCTAAAACATCTATCGTACCTGTATTGGTATTGACGATGGCTTTGAAACTGGCTTCGGCATTGTAACAATTGGTGATAAACTCTAAATCGACATAATGAACATCTGTAAGATTGCATAATTCTGTGATAAATAGGTCTCCACCATCTAAGGTCAAATTTTCTCCTTCTGGAATGATAAGTGGACAGGTATAAGATCGAGTAAAACCATCTATCAATTGAATATATCCTGTTCCACAAGGTTGGATTGTATGATTGAGATACAATTGCTTATTGCTTAAAATTAGTTCGAACTCAGCGAAAGCAGCACTACTACTGGTCACTGTGGCGGTTCCATCTCCTGGCATATTGGAAGGAGTTGGTTCATTAAAATGAATGTATTCGATGACCTCAATAATATCGTTGTTCAAATCTATTTTTCCTTTAAAACTGGCTTCTACACTATAACAAGAAGAAAAGAGTATCAGCTCCACATAGTATTCGCCTTGTGTATTGCCACAAAAATCACTCACCAATAAATTACCACCACTCACTTCTAAATTATTACCGATGTTCTCTGTAAGCATTTCACTACAAGGGTTTATGTTATCATTTCCTCCTGTCCAATCTATCTCATAGAATGCGGTTCCATCTACTTCTACACCTGTATAAGCAGGATTGGCACAAGTAGTCATGTCTGTAGTAGATATGGTTAAAGCATTGGGATTTGTAATATCAATGGATTCTGTGCCGTTACAATTTGCTCCACTCGAAATGTTGAAAGTATAAGTTCCTGCTGTCGTCACTTCTCTAACAGGATGAATATTTCCATTTTGGACCCTGACAATTGCAGTAGGTCCACAGGGCATGTTTTCCGCATCTAAATAGAGTGATGTACCAGAAACCCCTATTTCTATTTGGGCATAAGCACTACTAGAAGAAGTTACGGAATTAGTCCCCTCTCCTATCATATCACTGGAATAATCTTCTGCAAAATGAATGTACTCTAAAACATTTATGGTATTGGTGTTGGTATTGACGATGGCTTTAAAACTGGCTTCTGTATTATAGCAACTGGTTATCAACTCCAAATCAACATAATATATCCCTCCTGTTCCATTGCAAAAATTGCTAATCAATTGATCGCCTCCATCTAAGGTCAAATTATTTCCTTCTCCTATTATTTCACTACAACCTAAAACAACTGCTCCATTATCCGTCCAACTTAGATTATAATCATCTGTTCCGTCCACTTCCACACCAATATATTTTTTATCAGAAGAACATACGGTAAATTCTTCTAAAGAAGTAACGATGTTACAAGGTTGCGAAACATCTAATTCCCAAATACCATGTCCTCTGGTGGCAATTCTCAA
>JAHDBB010000092.1:0-3596 GCA_020630635.1 Chitinophagales bacterium | reverse complement strand
AAGGTTGCGAAACATCTAATTCCCAAATACCATGTCCTCTGGTGGCAATTCTCAAGAGTTGCTGGTTAGGAAAATATCCGAAGCGATTGGGTAAAAAGGCGGCTGGCATACCATTGCTAACATCAATCCATTCTGTATCGTTGACATTTTTAAGGTGTACTTCACCATCCCCCACAATATAGACTCTATCTTTATTATTACTACCTGTACTACTAATATAAATAATATCATGTAAATCTATATAGTCAATCAATGCAGTGGTTTCATTGGTCCAAGAACTCCCTCCATTAATTGTTCGATAGACTTTTTCTCCGCTTCCTCCACTACTATTTCCGACCCACAATTCTTCATCATTATTAGGGTTCAAGCTGATTTCTAGATAGGGATGATTGGCAGCAGGAATATCGGTTACTTTGTTCCAAGAATTACCACCATCTGTACTTTTATAAATCTCCCCTCGTTCACTATTGGCATTGGAATAGTTGTGAAAAACAAGGTAAAATTTATTGGCGTTTTGTTGGGATTGTTCGATTTCAAAAACTTTTCCATTTCCGCCGTTAAAAGTAAAAATGGGAGAAGCATTTGCTCCACTATTGGTAGAACGATAAAAGATGGCATCTCTTCCTAAATAACAGGTAGTCGGCGTATTGACATCATATACGATTTCACTTGATTGAGATTTGACATAGGCTTCGTTGGGATATTTATCTAAGAAAGAATACAACCACGTTCGAGGTACATTGGCACTTGTTGAAATAATACAGGACCAAATATCTGAACAATACAACTTAGTATTATCCGCACCATCTACATAACCTGTTGGCGATTCTGATCCTCCGAGGTATTGAAAATCTTTACTTGTATAATTGGGATGTCTGGCACTATTGCCATTGTGATAGGTTCCTCCGACCATGACATCCAAGTTTTTTCCGCTACTATATCCCCAAAAGTCGGCTCCATTGATCCCATATTTTTTAGAGGAATGTCCCAACAATTCATTATTGGAATAATCAATTCCTCCATCATTTGCGACCCAAATATCACTCCCTACTACCACTATTTCTTGAATATCTGCATGCATGGTGTGTCGTTGGCTTTCAGGTCCACCAATACTAATAAAAGATTGTCCGCCATTAGAGGACTCGGCTAAACGTACTGTTCCTACCCATAGTTTATCTGCATTGTTATGAGAAGCCGCAATATCAAAATTATAGAATCCTTGTTGGACTCCTTGATCTCCTCCATAAGCGGCTATATTCCAAGGCGAAGCAGAATTGGCTGCTGCATAAGGTCCGCCATCTTGACCAGATGGGTTGTACCACGATGCGCCTGCATTATCACTTCGATAGACACCAATCCAATTGTTGTCTCCAGCTTTTGAAAAACCTACTAAGCCAACATACACTCTGTCGGGAGCAGCAGGCGTTACGGCAATACGGCTTCCTCCATCGGTTCTATTGGGATCTGTACTATTGTACCAACCATTACTTTGTAAAGTGAAACTTGCACCTGTATCTGTCGATTTCCAAAACTCTGATTTGATAGCCGTTGGATTGTTGACAACTGTATAAACAATGGAAGGATTGGTGGGATGAAAATCTATATCCCAACATGTTTCGGTTAAAATGCTTGTCCAAGTTACTCCTCCATCCGTAGAACGCTCTATCCCTTCATTCGACCCAAGCATCACGATATTATTATTGGTTGGATGAATTAAGATTTTGTTGCATCCTGTTATTCCTGATAGGATCATTTCAAAATTACTACCATCTGTACTTTTCCATAATTCTGAATTTGTTGCAAAATAAACAATGTCGCAATTGTTGGGAGCAACTGCTACTGCTGTTATACCTCTGACGGGCAAATCATAGGTAATCGGAAACCAAGTATTTCCTTTATCGGTTGTTTTGTAAATTGAAAAAGAACCTGCATAGGCAATATTGGGATTGGATCGACAAACATCCATACATCCAACATATGCTTGCCAAGAGGCTACTACTCCTTCTCGGTAGGTTTCAAATGGTCCGATGGCTTGCCAAGTATTGGTAATGTTTTTATCCAAGTTTGTCCCTCCTTGTTTTTGACCTTTTTTACTATTTTTACCTGTTTGGTTTTCTTCAATGGGACGAATCAATCCATTGATATCTAGATGGGGAGCTACTTGACGAACCCAATACTTATAGTTTTGTGTATGAGTCGTTTTGACAAACTCATTTTCTCTATGGTAAAGATCATACGCTTCATACACTTCATATACATTGGGGTCTTCGCTATACATTAAGACCGCCCAATTGGGAGTATCTTCTGTCAGCGGTGGCAAGGTTTTGAAGTAAGTTTCCTGATTTTGAGAAATTACATTTACACCACAAAAGACAAACACAAAAAACAACAAAAAATATCTATACAAATCATCCATCTTAATCATTTTCATAATTGCTTTTTAATATATTCTTTTGAGGAGAGTATTTTTTTATATGTTTTTTGAGGGGAGTGAAGGGATTTTTTTTGTTATGTTTTTTAGGAGCGAAGGGTTCATTGCTTTGTCGTATCAGCAAGTCCCGCTATTCGTTCCTATCACCCTTGTAGAGCAAATTCATGAATTTGCTCTACAAGGGTGATACCACTGCTATCGGGGCTATTTTGAAGGGTCACGACTTCTTATAGGCGTACACATTAGAAATTAATATTTTTCAATTCTCTATCAACAGATGCGGTTCATTCGTGAGAACAGATGCCATCTGTTCCTACAATATTTGTATATTAATTTTAAAAGCGTATACCAATAGTACCAGCAAAAAATTATTGCTTTACTGCTAATAAAATAACGAAAATAACAAATATGATGTTTCATTATATTATTGAGATATACATGAGGAGATATTGAGGGGAGGGTTATCGTCTTGATTATCAATAAAACCGTTACCTTGTAATATGCAAGATAACGGTTATTATAAAAATAATGAACTCAAACGATTTTAAAAAATTGTATCTGAATGTAAACAACTATTCTATGTTTCTATGTTAGAAAGAGAAAAAAATACCAACCGTCCAAACAAGTTCTGTCTTTTACCAACTAGCCCTGATAGTAGTGGTATCATCCTTGTAGAGCAAGTTCATGAATTTGCTCTACAAGGATGATAGGAACGGATAGCAGGACTTTCTGTTACGATGAAAGAAGAACCTTTCGCTCCTAAAAATAATCATCTATTTTACATTATGGACAACAATGAGATATATTGGCTTTTTGCTTTGTGATACTTCCTTATGGGGTAATATAAATATTCTTTTTTGATCTTTGTTACTGCAAGTCCATTAGGAATGGAACGAAAATAAATGTTCATTTTCATCCTCAACATTTTCCAATCTATTGTGTTGAAAAGCCTCATAATAGCCCTGCTATTCTTACGTTTTTCGCCTTGTAGAGTTGAAAAATCTTTTTGCTGAAGGAATGTACATTTATTTCCTATCCATTCCTTAGGTATAAATGAAACACTATATTTTTAAGAAAAAAAAGAGAGGATAATATACAAGTTTAAATACGAAAGAATTGTAGATGTTCTATAACAAAAAGGGGGTGAAAAACAAATATACTTGAT
>JAHDBB010000091.1:1991-15273 GCA_020630635.1 Chitinophagales bacterium | reverse complement strand
CCGAATTGATAATCAATATTTTACATATTAAATAATTTAAAATTGACGCAAATTCGATAGTAGTGGTATTGCTGCTCGAAGCTACGCTAGATGAAAGGCACTTTCAAAGTGCCTTTCATCTAAACCAAGCCGCAGCAATAAGAACGGATAGCGGGACTTTCCCTAACGATGAAAGAGTAATAACCCTTCGCTCCTAAGAAAAGAAAAACCTGAATAGATTTTCAGAATATTTTTTTGAGAAATAGGATGTATATAATTAAAAAAGTATGTGTTTTTGATGAAAAAAATATAACTTCACTATATTTTTTCACAACAAAGTCAAACACAATGAAAACTTATGTATCCCTTTTTACCGTATTCATCTTTTGTTTTTTGAGCCTAGAAAATACACAAGCACAATTTTGTACCAATATTATTGAGGACATTGAGACAACATTTTTTTAGACAATGTTTCTTGTGCTATACTCAATAATTATGCAATGGGATTTAATGACTTTGAGGAAGTTTTAGAGATGATAGATAGTTTGGGCTATTCCGTTGAATCTTTAGAATTACTGATACAAACCTTAAATAGTGCTAGCCTTATTGTATCTTTTGATTTTGCCGTTTCCAATAGCTATGATGTTTTGATCAAAGACTGTTCTTTTCCTTGTGATGCGAGCATTGATTTCATCGAAATACCCAACAATGCACCAACTTATGGACTCAACTATACAGCCTGTATTGATGGAACCGATAATGCAACTTATGTCCAACCCAATTTACCCAATGGAAGCCTTCCTGATAATAACTACGTAGTAGAAGTCAATGGAAGCATAACAGACATCAATAGTGATGGTTCTTTTGATGCAACACTTTTAAATGTGGAGGATGTGGTAACTGTCACAGCCTTTACCTATGATTTGGATTCCATCAATAGCATTTTGACGATTGCCAATGGTTTATGCCCGACTTTAGATGTGCTTTTTCCAGATGTTCAACCTTGTACTCCTATTGCAGACTTAATAGCAGGAGTCAATGATGGAGTACCAGGCTTAAATAATTTACAAGAAGCCTTAGATTTTGCCAGTTCTTTTGGTAATAATATTGAATCAGTAGAGGATGCCGTAGATATACTTAATCAATTAAATGAACAAATTGATATTTTAAATTCTACAGTATGTTTTGCTGCCTCCAATTCCTACCAAATTTTGATTACTTGCGTCAGTTGTCCATATGCAGAATATGTCACAGGCAACGGATTATCAGCAGGTTTATATGAAGCAGACCACCATGTAGAATCGGATGCTACATTGATGCCCAATACAACGACAACCTTTCATGGAGGCGATTATGTGGATTTACAAGCAGGCTTCACGGTTCCTCTGAATACACAATTTACCGCTAAAATTGCTCCATGTGGAGCTTCCGTTGAACCCTAACATGTAACCCAGCGGACTTTACCAACCATTTAATATGGCTTATTTTTTGATAGTAAGAAAAAAAGACAGAACTTTAAAAAGTTTTTGCTCATTAAAAATTCAAACTATTTAATAAACTAAACTTTATTGTATTATGAAAAAAAATATACTCAGTATTTTTATAATGCTGTTGTTGTGTATTGGTGGTCAGCAAAGTATGTTTGGACAAGCATGTGGAGCAACCGTTGATCCCATAGATGCACCAGCAGGAGCACCGACTGATATGGCAGGAGCTTATACTGCTTGTACAGATGGGTCAGACAATGCTGCTTATGTTCAAGCAAGCCCACCCAATGGAAGCTTACCTGATGATGATTACATTGTAGAAGTGAATGGGGTATTGACAGACATCAATGCGGATGGTTCTTTTGATGCAAGTACCTTGATGGCAGGAGATGTAGTGACTGTCACAGGATTTACCTATGATTTGGATTCAATCAATTCTATTTTGAATATAGCGAACGGATTGTGTCCAACCTTAGACGCATTATTTCCAGATGTAATGCCTTGTGCGCCCATAGCAGACCTAATAGCAGGAACCAATGATGGGACACCAGGTTTGAATGATTTGCAAGAAGCTTTAGATTTTGCAGGTTCATTTGGTAGTCCAATTGAGTCGGTAGATTCTGCTGTAGCAACTTTAAATTCTTTAAATGACCAAATAGCTTTGTTAAATGTGACAGTTTGTTTTAATATCTCAAATAGTTACTCTGTTACTATTGCTGATTGCTCTCCTTTCCCTTGTGGAGCAATGGTCGATGACATAGATGCGCCGGCAGGTGCGCCAACAGATATGGTGACAGGTGTATACACTGCTTGTTCTGATGGATCAGATAATCCAGCCTATGTTCAAGCAAGTACACCTAATGGCAACCTTGCAGATAGTGATTATGTCGTAGAAGTAAATGGGGTTCTGACAGACATTAATAGTGATGGTTCTTTTGATGCCACAGGTTTAAATATTGGGGATGTAGTCACGGTTACAGGATTTACCTATGATTTGGATTCCATCAATGCGATCTTAAATATAGCAAATGGCTTATGTCCCACCTTAGATGTATTATTTCCAGATGTGATGCCTTGTGCGCCCATAGCGGATTTAATAGCAGGAACCAATGATGGAGTACCAGGCTTAAATAATTTACAAGAGGCTTTGGATTTTGCAGGTTCGTTTGGTAGTCCAATAGAGTCAGTAGATTCAGCCGTAGCTACTTTAACTTCTTTAAATGATCAAATAGCTTTATTAAATGTAACAGTCTGTTTTGCTACTTCTAATTCTTATGATGTGGTTATTACCGATTGTTCTCCTTTCCCTTGCGGAGCAATGGTCGATGATATAGATGCACCAGCAGGTGTACCAACAGATATGACAACGGGGGCTTATATTGCTTGTGCAGATGGTTCAGACAATGCAGCCTATGTTCAAGCAAGTACACCTAATGGCAACCTTGCAGATAGTGATTATGTCGTAGAAGTAAATGGGGTTCTGACAGACATTAATAGTGATGGTTCTTTTGATGCCACAGGTTTAAATATTGGGGATGTAGTCACGGTTACAGGATTTACCTATGATTTGGATTCCATCAATGCGATCTTAAATATAGCAAATGGCTTATGTCCCACCTTAGATGTATTATTTCCAGATGTGATGCCTTGTGCGCCCATAGCGGATTTAATAGCAGGAACCAATGATGGAGTACCAGGCTTAAATAATTTACAAGAGGCTTTGGATTTTGCAGGTTCGTTTGGTAGTCCAATAGAGTCAGTAGATTCAGCCGTAGCTACTTTAACTTCTTTAAATGATCAAATAGCTTTATTAAATGTAACAGTCTGTTTTGCTACTTCTAATTCTTATGATGTGACAATTTCTGCTTGTGATTGTGCAGGTGTGCCTGATGGACCCAATACAGAAGATCAATGTGGGGTTTGTGATGATGATGCAACAAATGATGACCAATGTTTGGATTGTGCAGGTGTACCCAATGGACCGAACACAGTAGATGCTTGTGGAGTCTGTGACGATGATCCAAGCAATGATAATGCAACATGTGCGGATTGTGCAGGTGTACCAAATGGACCGAATACAGTAGATGCCTGTGGCGTTTGTGATGACGATCCAAGTAATGATGGTCAAAGTTGTGCAGATTGTGCGGGTGTACCAAACGGACCGAACACTTTAGATGCTTGTGGTGTGTGTGATGACGACCCAAGCAACGACGGTCAAAGTTGTGCGGATTGTGCTGGCGTACCAAATGGACCCAATACAGTAGACGCTTGTGGGGTTTGTGATGATGATCCAAGTAATGATAATGCGACTTGTGCCGATTGTGCAGGGGTACCGAATGGACCCAATACAGTAGATAATTGTGGGGTTTGCGATGATGATCCAACCAATGATTGTCCTACAGACTGTGCAGGTGTGCCAGGTGGTTCAAGTACCTTAGATGCCTGTGGGGTTTGTGATGATGATCCAAGTAATGACAATGCGACTTGTGCGGATTGTGCTGGCGTACCGAATGGACCGAATACAGTAGATGCTTGTGGAGTTTGTGATGATGATGCAAGCAATGACAATGCGACTTGTGCTGACTGTGCTGGCGTACCAAATGGACCGAATACAGTAGATGCTTGTGGGGTTTGTGATGATGATGCAAGCAATGACAATGCGACTTGTGCCGACTGTGCTGGTGTACCAAACGGACCGAATACAGTAGATAATTGTGGCGTATGTGATGATGACCCAACCAATGATTGTGTAAATGATTGTGCAGGTGTTCCTGGTGGACCCAATACAGAAGATGCTTGTGGAGTATGTGACGATGACCCAACCAATGATAATACAACATGTGCGGATTGTGCAGGTGTACCGAATGGACCGAATACAGTGGATGCTTGTGGAGTCTGCGATGATGATCCAAGTAATGATGGACAAAGTTGTGCAGATTGTGCGGGTGTACCCAATGGACCAAACACAGTAGATGCTTGTGGTGTGTGTGATGATGACCCAAGCAACGACGGTCAAAGTTGTGCAGATTGTGCAGGTGTACCAAACGGACCGAACACTTTAGATGCATGTGGCGTTTGTGATGACGATCCAAGTAATGATGGACAAAGCTGTGCAGATTGTGCAGGTATTCCAGGAGGTCCCAATACATTAGATGCTTGTGGAGTATGTGATGATGACTCAAGTAATGATAATGCGACTTGTAGTGGTTGTATGGATACTAATGCTTGTAATTATGATCCAACTGCAACATTGGATGACGGTTCTTGTTTCTTTACAGAAGGTGGAACCATTGCTACAACTGATCCAACCACTATTTGTGTGGATGGAGTAGGAGATCCG
This sequence comes from Chitinophagales bacterium, assembly GCA_020630635.1. GTDB lineage: Bacteria > Bacteroidota > Bacteroidia > Chitinophagales > UBA2359 > JAHDBB01. The sequence continues at coordinate 10,467 of JAHDBB010000091.1, read as the reverse complement.
ATTGATGTTACTTTGACAGGCAATGCAGGTACAAACTCACAATGGGTGATTACTGATGCATCAGGCACAATTTTAGCTTTACCACCAGCACCCCCATTTGATTTAGATGGAGCAGGACCAGGAGTCTGTATAATCTGGCACTTATCTTATGAAGAGGGTTTAATGGGAGCAGCCTTAGGAAACAATGCAACAACTGATTTAGACGGTTGTTACAGTTTATCCAATTCTATTACAGTTACTAGAAATGAATCATTGGGAGGAACAATCGCTACAACGGATCCAACCACTATTTGTGTGGATGGAGTAGGAGACCCAATTGATGTTACTTTGACAGGTAATGCAGGTGCAAACTCACAATGGGTGATTACAGATGCGGCAGGTACTATTTTAGCCTTACCACCAGCACCCCCATTTGATTTAGACGGAGCAGGACCAGGAGTATGTGTAATTTGGCACTTATCTTATGCAGATGGATTGACAGGAGCAGCCTTAGGAAACAATGCAACGACAGATTTAGAGGGTTGTTATGGTCTTTCTAATCCGATTACAGTAACAAGAAATGAGCCATTGGGTGGAACGATTGCAACAAGCGACCCAACTAGCATTTGTGTAGGAGATGGCATTGCAGACCCAATTGATGTTACTTTGACAGGCAATGCAGGAACCAACTCTCAATGGGTGATTACCGATGATTTAGGCAACATCTTAGCCTTACCACCAGCACCACCATTTGATCTAGACGGAGCAGGAGCAGGTACATGTTTAATCTGGCACTTATCTTTTGAAGATGACTTTGGAGGAGCAGCTTTAGGCAACAATGCAACGACAGATTTAACAGGTTGTTATAGCTTATCCAATTCTATAGCAGTCGTAAGAGATGCTAGCTGTGCGGATCTCAATATCTCTGATCCTTGTTCTTGTGAAAATCCAGATAATTACTTAGATGGAGGACAAACTTACTTCAATGAAACAGTAACCATTGAAAGCGCACCAGGTTTGACTTGGACAGTAGATTTAGCCAATTCAACAGGTTTATTAGATGACAATGGTATGGTATTGACAGGTACTGTCACCTTTACAGAAGATATGCCAGGTGTTTATACTCTTACTTTCTGGCACTTAGAAAATGTAGGTTACAGTATTTCGGTATCGAATGGTACAGACGTATTGACAGAGACTAGTTTCTGTACGCCTTGTGACTTTGACTGTGCAACCAATCTTCCAGATAAAGAATTAGAACGTCAAGGAGCATTATTCGGCATTACAGACTTCCCCGCAGATGGAGATGAAATATACAGTTGGTATGACGAAAATGGCACTTTAGTAGCAGAAGTAACAGGAGCACCTTACTATTCTCCTAAAGTCTTAGGAACTTATACCTTGATTGTAACAGATCCTGATTTTCCTGGTTGTTCTCAAACATTTGGTCCTCGTACCATTACTGAAATACACGGATGTTGTGAGCTAAAAGGAGACCCTGATAACGAATAAAATTGTTAAAAACCGATCTTTCTCAAAAGCCCAGTACAGTTATTGTACTGGGCTTTTTTTGAATTAAGTTATTTTTTTGTATTTTTAAAATTTATTTTTTGGAGAGAATGGATACTGCTTCGTCGCAACGGGTCTCCCCGCTATCCGTTCTTATGCTAAAAGCAGCACCCTACCGCAAGTCTTTTTGACTTGTGGTTAGATGCCAACGCTCTTTTTAGCATACCACTACTATCGGGTCTAGATGGTTGAGAAAAGTACTTCTTAGTGCCAGTGTTGTGAAAACCTTAAAAAGAAAAAACGGTGGCAAAAATGTACTGTAATTTTAAGAAAAACAAGGGGACTGTCCTCGCCCAAATAGACCTGATAGTAGTGGTATTGCTGTGAAGTTTAGCTTTACCACAAGGTCGAAAAGACTTGCGGTAGAGGGCAACAGCAATAAGAACGGATAGCAGGACTTTCCACAACGATGAAAGAGTAATAACCCTTCTCTCCCAAAAAAACTAAAACAACCTCTCAAAACAGGGAAATACTTATCTTAATTTTTGAACTAAGGAATCAAACTAAACCTTAAAATATGAAAAAAAACCTATCTTTTCTATGTCTCACTCTTTTGACACTCTTTGCCTATCTAGATGTAGGCGCACAATGTGTGTCAGGTAGTGCAGGAGGGAACCCCAACCTAATGGATAATGGAGGTGGATCCTATAGCATTGCTTGTGATGGAGGTGACGTAGATATTAGCGCAACCTCTACTATAACAGGTTTTAATGCAGCTACTAGTGTAACTTGGACCAATGGAGAAACGGGAGATTTTGTATTTTCTCCCGATTGCAACAATTTAGGATGCCAAGAGTTTTCCCCTTGTGTACCAGCAGGGACATCCATCCCACAACAATGTCTTACATTTGGACAATTAGGCATACCTTCTTCAGGTACTGGTAATAGCTTTAGCTTAGACTTTACGATCTCTGATTTTTGTTATTTACCAGGTATGACCTATAGTGGAGACTTAGGTATTAACTTACAAGGAAGTGGAAATGTGAGTCTTTCAGTCGTACAGCCTGATGGGGTAACACAAGGACCATTGACCTTTGATATTGCTTTGATCAATGATTTATCACCAGTTCCATTGAGTCTGTTAAACCTAGACGTGGATCCAAATGGTGATTGGTCTATTGTCATTTCAGGTGGAGGCTTGACAGGATATACAATTGATCCTAATAGCGAAATCTGTTTGGAACCTACTACAACAGGAGGAATCACCTGTGGAGACCCCATAGAAATTTGTGTGTTTGGAGGTTGTCCATCTTTTACTTCTGTACAGGCTTCAGAAACCGAAATTTGTTCTGGAGGAATGTTTATGTTAGATGCTACGCTTGATCCATTAGGCGCACCCAATGTGACTTACATGTGGTCTGGTACAGGTATTGATGCCAGCAACCAAGCTAGTTCTTGTCCAATGGTGACAGTGGCTAATACGACTTGTGCGCCTGTAGTAGAAACCTATACATTGGATGTAATTTGTACCAATGATGGCTCGACAGTTGTAGCAGGTGCAACAGTGATGGTAACAGTCTATCCGGAAATAGATGCAAGTGCGGTAGTAATTGATAATACGACCAATGTAACAGACCCTGATTGTAGTATTAGTGTTACTGCCCCTTGTGGATTTGCAGTTACTGGTCCGACCACCTTCTCACCAGGAGATAACGGAACAACAGCCAATTATACCATTACCAATGGTAATCCTGCTTGTGATATTACAGTATCATCAGTGGTCAACTGTTTGGGAGATTGTACGCCACCTGATGCGACAGTCACCACTACCTGTGATGGAGCAGGAAATTATACAGTAGATGTAACGGTTAATAGTTTGGGAGACTCTCCATCTGCAGATATTGTTGCATCAGATGGTAGTACTCAAAATATTACAGCACCAGGAGGACCCTTTACTTTTGGACCTTACCCATCAGGTACTCCTGTCAATATCAAAATACTGGACACTAATGATCCTGCTTGTAGTGTCAACTTAGGAGAATATGATGGTGATTGTTTTACTTGTCCCAACCTTACGACTTTAGATGCACTAGCAACAGATGTTTGTAGTAGAGATGCGTTGAGTTTAGTTGCGAATGTAGATATGGGAACAGAAGGAGTCGATTATGAAATTCAATGGTTTGAAGACGGAGTTGCCATTAGTGGAGGAAATACAGCCACTTACAATCATACAACTTTAGCAGCAGACCGTTGTAATGCAACTGCTCATACTTATACAGCCATGTTGACTTGTTTGAATGGAGGAGCAGCGTCTACAACAACGATGTTATCAGTTGGACCAGTCAATGTTTATCCGATTCCAGAAGAAGGTGTTGACTTTGTTTTTGAAAACTGTTCAGTAACACCGATAGATAATTGTGGAGGCTTGATGATTGATGTAGGAGGAGCAACAGATCCTGCTCCTGGAGCCTCAACAACTGTCAATTATACAGTATCCGTAGCAGGTGCGCCAGCCGCTTGCCAAGCTACAGGTGCTGCTAGTGTAGAATGTCCTAATTGTCCTGATAATCCAGGAAATGGAACTGCTTCAGAAACGGTTTTATGTTGGGGAGAAGCTTTTGATTTTTCTAATACATCAGCGTTGGTTACTTCATTAGGTTATGAAGTGGGTTATGTCATTACACCTGATCCTCCTTCAACTTATGCCAATACTGCTGCTTTACTAGCTGCCGATATAAGTTCAGGAGTTAATCCTCAAGGACCCTTTCCTGCACCTGGATCTATATTAGGAGAGTCTTACATCAATGATGGTTCTTTATTTACACCCACAGACCCTTGTGGAGAGTTACTTTATTTCACCCCATTTATCTCTTTTGCTTGTAACAACCAGACTTTATCAGAGAGTGGAGTAATTGAAACACCCGCAGGAAGTGATTTTCTTGCAGGAGTTTATCAGACTCCAGGTTTAAGTGGTACTTCTCTGTCTATACCACAAGTTCCTTATTGTGATGGTTTGGTAACTTATAACATCCAGTTATGTGTAGATGATCAAACCAATGATGGATTAGGGGCATTTGGAATCTGTACAGCAGGAGAAGACCCCTTACAAGAAAGTTCTTTGTTTGGTCTTATAGATGGATTACCGGGAGGAGTATTTTCCGCTTTCCCTAATATTGATGATGTTCATGATTCACAACAGAATGTTTGTTACAATCAAAATGGGTGGACCACTGATCCTTCAGGAGAATTGATTAATATAACAACGGTAAATCTTCAAGATTTTTGTGCAGGAGGAAATGATAATGATTTTATGAGTTATGATTTAACATTAAATGTAAATTGCAGTAGTGTTTTTCCAACTCTTTGTCCAGATTGCGAGGTGACAGGTGCACCTGTAGCAGTACGATTCTTACCACAAGTTCTTTTAGCTCCTATTCTTGTACCAGCCACTCTTTGTGAAGGAGAAAGCCTTGATTTATTTGGTTTAAATCCACCGACTAATATTGCAGCCGATGGAACGTATACTTGGTATGAAGGTGCTGCATCAGGTGGAGCTACTATTACTGATCCTACTGCTGTGACACCTCCTGCTGGTGCTACACAATACTGTGTTACTTTCTCTTATTGTGAAACAGGTGATTGTGTTATAGAGAATTGTGTGAATGTAAATGTTGATCCTCTACCAACTTTAGCTGCTCCAACCTTAGGACCTATTTGTCAGGGAGAAGCCTTTGATTTAACTTCAGTAGAAGGAGATATTACAGCAGATGCAGGAAGCATTGATTGGTATGTTGGTGGTACTAACTTGGATGGTGGAGCAGCGATTGCTAATGCAACTTCTATTGTACCAGTTGGTTCAGAACAATACTGTGCTGTGTTTACAGACAATTTCACAGGTTGTACCAATAGCGTTTGTGCATCATTTATGTACACACCTTTACCAGTTTTATTGAGTGCCGCTCCTGTTATTTGTGCAGATAGTACTTTAGAACTGACTGACCTGAATATAGAAATTTCTATGGATATGGGTACTTTTGTTTGGTACGATGCAGATCCAGCAACAGGTGCGATGCCTTTGGCTAGTACGGCTGTTACAGGTATTACGGATGGAGATATGTTCTGGGTAGAATTTACAGATATGACGGGTTGTCCTGCCACGACTTCTATTACTGTGACGGTCAATCCATTGCCAATTTTAACCGCTCCAGTAGCTGAATTATGTGAAGGTGAAACCTTAGATTTAGTTGCTTTAGAAAGTATGGTGACGATGGATGCAGGAACGTTTACTTGGTATGATAATGATCCTACTACAACAGGAGTTGTTATTGCTGATCCTATGGCAGTTATGCCAGTTGCAGGAGATATGTATTGTGTAGAATTTGAAGAAAATGCTAATGGTTGTTCTAACTTTGTTTGTTTTACACCAACCGTCAATCCACTACCTATCTATACAGATTATGCACCGCCTGCTGAATGTGCTGATAGTGGACCATTTGATTTAACAGAATATGAAATGTCTTTGTCTAGTGCAGGTTTTACTTGGTATGATGCCGATCCTGCAACAGGTGCTGCTCCTATAGCTGATGCAACAATGGCAACAGTAGCCAACGGAATGTCTATGACTTTCTATTTTGTATTAGCCGATCCAGTAACAGGATGTACTGATACCTCATTTATTGATCTTCAAGTATATGATCCTGTAGATAGTACAACGGTTATGTATGATTGTGGTACAGGACTATTAAGCATTGATCTCTCAACAACGGCAGGTGGTTCTGGAAGTGGATATGTGGTTGCTGCCGATTCTCCTAATATGGACGGAGATGCTCTAAATGATGGAGATACTTATACCGTTTATATAGAAGATGGAGTTGGTTGTAGAGATACCATTATGACCACTATTGAATGCTGTCAAGCAATGGCTCCTACCGTAATGGCAACTGGACCTGATTGTGGAGATGGTTCTATTGGTGCGCCTATTGTCTTAGTAGATAATATGGATGGTAGTACCAATATTGGAGAACTGACTGAATATGTTTTGACAACGATGCCAAATGATACCATTCGTTTGGTAGGAGATTTAGCAGCGATGCAAGATTCTGTTTCCAATCTTGAATTAGGTTCAACAGTTTGTATACAAGCGATTACGTATGGACAAGCAGAGTTAGATTCCATTGTAGTTGGATTGGATGTTTGTACCAATGGACTCGCAAGTGGATTGTTAGGTTTGCCTTTAATGGGTAATACATTAGAAGGCATTATTGGAGCAATCCAAGCCTTTTCACCAGGAGCGACCTTTACATTAGGCGACATCGAAACGCTCATTGGTGGCGGTGGTGGTGGACCAGGTGAAGGAGGTATGGTTGATATTGGAGTATTATTAGGACTACCGCCAGGTTCTTTAGTGTGTGATATTCCTCCTTTCTGTTACAATATATCCATGCAAACTTGTGTGACAGCGGGAGACTGTGGATGTAATACAATGACTCCAACATTGGGCTTAACGGGCATAGACTGTGGAGATGGTACATTTAGTTCTCCATTTGATTTGATAAATAATATGGATGGTAGCATGAACATGGGAGAAATTACAGAATATATTATGACAACTGCCCCTAATGATACAATTCGATTGGTTGGAGATGAAGCAACCATTGAGGCTGCCTTAGATGCATTACCAGCAGATTCTATAGTTTGTATTCAAGCCATTACTCATAATCAACCCGAACTTGATTCCATTGTAGTTGATTTGAATACTTGTACCAATGGATTAGCAGTTACTTTATTAGGTCTATCATTGAGTGGAAATACATTGGAAAGTATTATAACCGCTATTCAAAACTTTTCACCAGGAGCAACCTTCACTTTAGGAGATATTGAAACGCTCATTGGTGGAGGCGGAGGTGGACCAGGCGCAGGAGGTATGGTTGATATTGGAGTATTGTTAGGATTGCCACCAGGTTCATTAGTTTGTGATGTGCCTCCATTCTGTTACAGTATTGGTAGTCAAACTTGTGTTACAACAGGCGCATGTTCTGCTTGTCCAAGTGTCACAATGATTACTACACCTGCCGATGCTTGTTCGGGAGATATGGTTTCTGTTTGTATGGACTTTGATGATACGGTTGATGCAACTATTTCTATCACAGTAGATGGAACGATGGTTGATGGAAGTGCAGGTGGTACACAAATTTGTGCGATGGTCGCAGTTCCTGCCAACAATACTTGTGGGTCTGTACCTTACGACTTTACTTTATCGGCTGATTGTGATGGACAAGCGATTGATTTATCTATGATTGCTTTGCTTTCCAGCCAAATCTATCCAGCCCAACCAACAGCCACTGTAACCAATGCTGGTACCGCTTGTAGTGGAACAACAGGTGTGGTAACGGTTGATATAGTAGCCGCAGATGGAGTCACAGTTTGTAGTACAGGTGTAAGAAGCTATGATGCAGATGCTAATATGACTTGTACATCAACTGCTCAAACGATTACGGATACTTATACAATTGCAGAAATTGAAACTCTATTGGGTACGCCAATGGGTTCTACTTGTTATACAGATCTTGCCATTAATGAGATGCTAACGGTTTATCCAGCTCAACCAACAGCCAATGTAGTAACCAACAACGCAGATGCATGTAGTGGAGAAACAGGAGTTGTAACGGTATCTTTATTAGCAGCGGATGGAGTGACAGTATGTGATGGACCGACTGATTTTGATGCACCAACCAATACGACTTGTACGGTTTCTAATAGAATGATTGGAATTGATTATGCTGCAACAGATCTTGAAGTTTTATTAGGTGGAGGTGTTGGATGCTATACAGCCGTTAGCGGAATGTCATCTATAAATGTCTATCCTCAATATACGATTACAGTCGTACCACCAGCGTGTGATGGAGTGACAGCAGGTTCAGCAAGTTTAGATGCAGTCGGTGGAGGCAACTGTAATACAGTAATAGGGACAGCAGGAGTCGTGAATGTC
>JAHDBB010000091.1:0-1891 GCA_020630635.1 Chitinophagales bacterium | reverse complement strand
AATATAGCATTACTGTAGTACCACCTACTTGTGGAGGTGTTGCAGGTTCAGCAAGTTTAGATGTCGTAGGTGGAGGCAACTGTAATACCGTAACAGGAACAGCAGGAGTTGAAAATATTTGCCCAGACACCAATGATACCAACGCAAGTTTAAGTTACGACTTTAGTGCAGACTTAGTAGGTGTACCAGTTACCTGTATCTCAGGAATTATTAGTGATAATATAGATACAGATTGTGCGATCATTTGTAACTGCCCACTTGAAGCCAACTTAAATGTTGATCAAACAGATGTATGTAGTGGTGACAATGTAACCCTTTCTGGTTCTATTATGGGAGGAAATGGTACAGCTACGTTTACGATTACAGAAGATAGCGGAGTGATTACAGGCATTCAAGATGGAGTTGCTTTTGCATTGCCAGTCAATGAGGGGTGTACACCTATAACGTACAACTTTAGTGCTATGGCTGCTTGCGATGACGATGGGTCAATGGTTAGTGGAAATCTTACAGCAAGTGTAACCGTATATCCTACTCTACAAGTAATTACAGGAGGCGACAATACATGCGGTCCAGTTGCTACTTTAGAAGCAACAGATGGTAGTGTGTGTGCAAGTGCAGGAGATGCCGCAGGAAACTGTATAAATGATTTAGCGTATGATTTCACAAGTGCAGCCAATTTCACTCCACCAACAGGCTGTCCATTGCCAACTAACCTCACAGGAACGATTGCTTGCGATTGTCCATGTGATGGCTTTATTACAGGAACCATTACCGTTGACAATGAATGTGATGAGGTAGCAGGAGAAGTTCCTGCCGCAACATTGACGATTGAATTATTAGACGGTACTTGTACACAAGGCGTTGATTGTCCGACAACTACAACCGATGCAGCAGGTAACTATAGCTTTGGTCCATTAGAATGTGGTGCTTACGATGTATTGGTGGATGAAACAACTTTACCTTGTCAACAGTTTGCAATTAACAATCCACAAGAAGGAGTTTTAATTGATATATTCAATGAAACAGAAGTCGCTGATTTTGACTTCTCTACTTGTGCGGTGCCTGATACAGTAGGATGTTTAAGTGTGGCTAGAGTTTGTGATGGTAATGCCCTTTACGTGGTTGAACCAGGTACAGAAGGCGATACTTATCCTACACCTCTAAATGCAGGAGCAGATTGGATTTTTGAATGGTACTTAGAGGGTATTTTAGTTGAGACCATTTTAGGTTTACCTTACTACTCTCCCAATGTAGCAGGTAGTTACACCGTTTACGTATCAGACTTTGGAAGTTGCCAAACTTGGTCAGCTCCTTGCAATCCAGAAGGATTTGGAGTAGATGAAATCATTGATTGCCAAGATTGTGGTAAATAACAATTGAATAATACGAATGATAAGCCGATTGCTCTTGTAGTAGTCGGCTTTTTTTATGTTTAGGAGCTAAGGCTTCGGTGCTTCGTCGTAATGGCAAGTCCCGCTATCCGTTCTTATTGCTGCGGCTTGGCTAAGATACAAGGCACTTTGAAAGTGCCTTGTATCTAGGCTTGGCTTCGAGCAGCAATACCACTACTATCGGGGCTAGTTCGTTGAGGTCTCTCCCCGTAGTAAGAGAGCAGGAAAAAAAATAAAATGTACATTTTTAAACAGTCGATTGAATGTAGGAACAGATAGCATCTGTTCTTTCGTATGAACCATCAACGAAATAATGACCTTTTATGAAGAGATAGTTGTTCCGTTTTAGATGTGAGAACAGTGGCTACCCGTCTAAAGTTGCCAAGTTACCCTCATTATAAAAAATAAAGGGTAAGTCGTTTCAATCGGATTGCTATACAGGTAGTGAGCCAGCAATCCGATTGATTTATATTAAAAGACTCCTTTCTCTTTATCAATCG
>JAHDBB010000090.1:701-15405 GCA_020630635.1 Chitinophagales bacterium | reverse complement strand
TTTTGATGACATTAGTATTAACAATTTTAGTTTCGCAAGGAGATTTGATGGCGCAATTTAATCCCAAATTTAATGCACAAGGAGATCAAATTGGCTACTTTACAACTGAACACATATTCTTTGAACATGTTGGAAATACAGCCTCTATTAATGTCGCAACAAATAAATATGGCATACTTATGACCAACTCTTTTGACGGCTCAAATTTGTCTAATGACCTAACATACTTTATAACTTGCCGTAATCCACAAGGTCATGATGTTTTCAGAATTGAACCAACTGGCACAGTTAGAATAGGTAGTGTACCTGGTACTGATTATGAAAATGATCCTATTGGTGCGTATAATATGCATACTTATGGAGATGAGTATAAAAATTATAAACTCTTTGTAGAAAAAGGCATTCTAACAGAAAAGGTAAAGGTAGAACTAAAAGACAATTGGGCAGACTATGTATTCGATCAAGACTATGAACTTAATACTCTAAAAGAAGTAGAAGACTTTATATCAGAGAATAAGCACTTACCCAATGTCCCTTCTGCTGAAACTGTAGCAGAAACAGGTATAGATGTCGCCACTATGGATGCTACTTTATTACGTCAAATTGAAGAGTTGTGGTTGCATACTATTCAATTGAACAAAGAAAAAGAGGAGCTAGAAACTGAAAATGAAGAACTTCAAGACAAATATGAGGCTTTGATAGAACGTATTGAGGCTTTAGAAAACAAATAATAAGTACATCCTACTTATATTCCTTTCCAATTTAACATACCTTTTGACAAGTAACTCTACTTGAATAGGAAAAGTATGTACAAACTTAAATAAAAGACCTCCCAAATGTTGCAGATTTGGGAGGCATCTTTTGCTATTCCTTTTCTCTTTTACTTTCCAAGAAATAGCATTCAAATATAACTTAAAATTCGTAATGCTATGCAATATATATGTAAACATTTTTTGAAAATACTGGCTTGTGTGATGGTGGTGGCTTTTGGGGGAGTTTGGCAGGGAGCTTTGGCACAAGGTGATTTTTTATTTTATGAATCTTTTAACACCAATACTATACCACCTAATTGGCAAAATCTAAACCTTGAATGGCAATTATCAGATAGCGAAAGTAAGATACAATATCTTCCTTCTTATAGTACAGATAATAATAACATAGCCGAACTTGTAAGTCCAAATATTCCTATACCTATTTTAACTCCAGAAGATTCTATTATCTTAGAACTAAATCACTTTTTTATATGTGATCCAACAGCCAATGATGCTTTGAAAATATGGTTTAGTGAAGACGGAGTTACTTATAATAATTTAATATCCATAACAGGTGCAGACCTTTATGAAACTAGTTTTGATATCACCAACTTTATATCATCTAATTCGGATATTACTCTAAAATTTGAAGCTATACTACATGAAAACTCTAACTTAGATGTAAAATGGGATATCAATGATGTTTCTGTTAAAATTTTAAATAAAGGCACAACTTATGCTGCAAAGTTAGAAGAAACAGCAGGAGAAGGGAAACCTTCTGACTATAGTAAGAAACCTGTCAATGATATTGTTCACTGTGTACCACTATCAGGAGATACCATTTACTTAAGTCTACATAACGATTTTAGTCAGGTTTTACATATTGAAGAATTAATTTACAATGATATTGAAGATATTATTAATTTTGATATAACACAAGTATATTATAAAATAACATCTCAAGATATAGAAAATAATTATGTTCCATTTTCACTCTTTAATTTAAATGTTGGTGAAACTGCTATATTTAAAATTCCACTAATTACTAATGATAGTTACAACTATATTTCTCCGAGTATTTTTACTAGTTCTAATTCTTTTTATATGACGTTTGAAATAAAGACTTTTGATAATATAAATGCTTATGCTAATATATACAGTCAAATCGGAGATTGTTGTACTGCTAGTCTAGATACAATAATACATAGAGACATGCCAAATCAATACTCTCACTCTATAATTTCTCATTACACTGCTTCCACTTCATATATAAAAAGTTCAAAACATATTTCACATAGTGAACAATATGCATTTCAAGCAATTGACTCAATAGTTTTAATACCTGGTTTTACAGCTGAATATAACAGCAAATTTATTGCACATATAGACTCGTGTGAAATAGATGATGAGTCTACATATAAAAAAGAAAATCTATTTACAGATCAAAATAACATTTCATTTTTAAAAGCATATCCTAATCCTACTTATAATAATCTAGAAATTGATTTTATTTCCTTAAAAAAAGAAAAAATTGATTTAACAATTTATGATACTTGGGGAAATATAAGAGAAATAATATGGGATCAATACAAAACTAATAAAGGAAGAAATACTATTAACATAAATACACAAAATTGGTTTAATGGTATTTATGTTGTAGAAATTCAAACTACATTTCAAAAATACTTCATCAAAGTAATTAAATTTTAAACAAAAAATTGTGACCTTTGAATAGCCCTAATAAAAGTAATTTTGTTAGGGCTATTCTATACATTTAAATTTACATCAATGCAATTATTCAAAACTATAGTGCCTATTTTATACCTTGTAGTTTTTTTTCTATCTCTTACTCAAACAGCTTATCCCTCTACAGATAGAATCACTAAGGACTCTATTAATATAGAAAATTTATCTAAAATAGCAGATAGTTTAATAAATATTGGAGATTACGAAAAAGCAATCACTTATTTTAAACAAGCAAGTTGTGAAGCTAAGAAAATAAAAAACTGGTCTAAATATTTATATTGTTTTTCAGGAATACACTATGCTCTTTTTGTATTAGGTAGAAAAGATGAATACATAAAATACTTTCCTCAAATAGAACCCTATATACATATAAAAGATGAATCTGTTATATGGGCATATTATAAACCAATTGCATCATTATATAGAAAACAAGGAAATTATAAAAAAGCTTTAAAATATTCATTAAAAGCGTTAGAAAAATCTAATAATATTATCATATCTGATTCTATCAATATTCCTTTTTTATATACCAATGTAGCTTTCAATTTGCAACAAATAAAAGAGTATAGAAAAGCAATTCAATATTATCAACTTTCACTCAATACATTAAGTAAAATGAAAAGAGTATCATTTGACATAGCACAAATCAATAATAACATCGCATATATTTATGAAGAAAAACACATGTATGATAAAGCTTTATATCACTATCTTAAATCTTTAAATATAGTTGATACTGTAACTACAAAAAGTTCAGATTTATCTGATTTAGAAATAATAATACAATTTAATTAATTGTTATATAAAGCATCAAAAGTGTGACAAAGCCAAAAAAATAGCTCAAGACCTACTCTCCAAAGAGATTAAATCGCACAGAATGTATTATAACCTACTAAAAAAGATAGGTTTAGCCCATCAATGCTCTAAAGACTATGACAAAGCAAAAAATTATCTCTCTCAAAGCCTCGAAATAGTCCAATCAAAATATAAGGGAAAACACCGAAGTCGAGCTATTATTTACCGAGACTTCGCCAACTTCTACCTAGAGCAAGACTCCCTCCTCCAAGCCCTCGATCTCTACCAAAAAGGCATCGTCTCTCTAGTATACGACTTTGAGGACACCACCAACATATACAAAAACCCAAATCTCAATAAAATCCTAGCAGAAAATGTACTCTTACAACTTTTCGATAAAAAAGCAGAAGCATTAGAACGTTTATACGAAAAAGAAAAAGAGGATAAAATGCTATTGACAGCTTTAGAATGCTATGAAAAAGCAGATTCAGTTATTGCCAAAATTCGACAGGGTTTGCAGACGGAAGGATCTAAGCAGTTTTTATCAGAAAATGCTTTACCGATTTATGAAAGTGCGATTGGGACAACTCTCAAATTGTATGAACTGACTAGTGATATCAAATATCAATACATGGCTTTTGAGTTTGCGGAGAAGAACAAGGCTCTTTTGTTGATGGAGGCTTTGCAGGATAGTGAGGCGAAGGATAAATACTTACCTGACTCTTTATTAGAGAAAGAGACTGACCTGAAAGTGGAAATCGCCTATATTGAAAAGAAGCTGTATAAGGAACAAAATAAGGGAGATAAAACGGATAGTCTGAAAGTTCGAGAATATCAAAATACACTTTTTGATTTGAATCGGAATTTTGAAGCATTTCAAGAAAAGATTGAAAAGGAATATCCTGATTATTTTAATTTGAAGTATAATCTTTATACGCCAACTGTGGAGGATATACAAGCAAAATTAGCAGACCAATCAGCTATGTTGGAATATTTTGTGGGGGATAGTCTATTTTATACTTTTGCAATTTCTAAGGAAGGATTGAAGGTTTTTGAAATGGAGAAGCCTGATGATTTTCATAGTACCATACAGGATTATCGAAAGGCTTTGACGGATTATCGTTTCTTCTTGGATTCTACTGCGGTGGCTCAAAGAATGTATTTTGATAGGGCTGGCAAAATTTATGACTGGACTTTGAAAGATGTATATAATACTTTTGAGAATAAAACGCAGCTTATTATCATTCCTGATGATGCGCTTAATTTTGTGAATTTTGAAACGCTGGTCAAAGATAAAAATGGACAGTTCAATGATTTGAATAATTTTGTGATTCAAGATTATGCGATTAGTTATGCTTATTCGGCTTCTCATTTATTTGATTTTAAAAAAGAAGGAACGAAGAAGACAACTGAAAAGCTAGCTTATGGTGGATTTGCTCCGACTTATGGAACAGATGGGCTAATGGCTGAAAATGAGGAGGAGAAAGAGGAAGCTGCTATTCTTGATTTTAAGACGAGAGGCGGTTATGTGGACTTGCCCGAAGCTCGTAATGCAGTCAAAAAAATCGCTGGATTGTTGGATGGAAAACAGTGGTTGGCACAGGAGGCTACAGAGGAAAACTTTAAGAAAAATGCGGCTGACTATGACATTCTCCATTTGGCTATGCATGGGGTGACAGATAATCAAAATCCACTTTACTCTAAGCTCATTTTCACACAAACAACTGATACTTTGCAGGACGATTATCTCAATGCTTATGAGTTGTATAACATGAAATTAGGGGCAGACTTGACAGTTTTAAGTGCTTGTAATACGGGCTTTGGAGAGTTCAAAAAGGGCGAAGGAGTGATGAGCTTGGCAAGGGCTTTTGCGTATGCAGGTTGTCCGAGTTTGGTGATGAGTCTTTGGAGTGTACCAAGTGAAGAAACTGCCAATATTATGTATGATTTTTATGATAACCTTCATAAGGGTACGGATAAGGCTTCTGCTCTTAGAGAGGCTAAAATTCATTATTTGGAAAATGCGATGCCTGAACGTAAACATCCTTTCTTTTGGGCAGGTTTCATTCCGATTGGAGATACTACGCCTATTTTTGTCTCTCCTACCAATTGGTTTTTTATTATTAACTGCCTGATTGGTGGACTCTTTTTACTAGGAATCAGCATCTTTATCCTAAAAAACAAAAAAACTTCTTAAAAAAATTATTTTTTCTCCTAAAAAACCGCTTGCATTTCTACTTTTTTGCATTGTATAAGTAGAAGTCACTTTAAACTGTTCATTTACTTTTTTTAGGAGAGAACGTTTATTGCTTCGTCGTGTAGCTAAGTCCTGCTATCCGCTCTTATGAATGCAGCCAATGCCGCAACCCACGCCAACGCTGTTGCATTCATACCGCTACTATCAGGTCTATTCTGCACAGTCTCGACTTCTTACAATCGGTTGATTTCACAATTAACCACACACATCATCTTCAACAACATCTCAACTTACTATTGCATTTATTTCCCTAAAGTTTAATTTCAGAAAATTAAGCTAATGGATACAGACACCTTATGAAAAACCTAAAATAGTTGAGATGATGTTTTTTTATACTGCCTCGCTTTTTTTAATCAAAGCAGGCAGTTTTTCTCTCTTTTTTACACATCTCATTATCTCAACTTTTTATTGTAATATCATATAACAATATACTTTATAAAAAATCTAAAATAGTTGAGATGAGTTTTTTATACTGCCTGCTTTTTGAAATTGAAGCAGGCAGTTTTCTTCCCTTTTCTTATCCACATTTTCTCAACTTTTAATGATTTACTATCAGTATGATAGAAGTAAATACCTTGCTTGTATAGACTCGATAGTAGTGGTATGGAGATATGAAAAGCTAGAAGGTTTTGCGCTGGCTTCTCCATAAGAACGAATAGCGAGGAGATCCGTTGCGACAAGGCAACTAGCTAGTCTCTCCTCCAAAAAATAAAAAATTTTAAAAATCAAATATAAACAAATGCTTAATCAATTTATTTTTTAACCTTTAAAAATATAAACATGAAAACTTTTTTTGCTTACAAACATTTATACCTTTTATTAGTTCTTGTGTTGACAAGTATGTATACACAAGCACAATGTCCAGAGATTATTCGAGGACCATACTTACAACCAGGTAGTGACGGACAGGCTACTAACTCTATAACTGTTAGATGGCGAACAGAAACAGGAGAAAATATGAAGTTTTGCTATAGAGATTTGGGTTCTTCAAGTAGCTTCACTTGTACTACTGTCAGTAGTCAGGTACAAAGTATTTATCAACCACTTGGTAATAAAAATTATTCTATTTGTGATGTCTTCAATTATGAATATACTTTATCCACAACGAATGCTAAGGAATATGTAATTAGATGTACTACTGGTGAGGATAAAGAGCATGGAACTATATTACCCTATCCACCCATAGGACAGCAGCCAAGTGGTCCACTAGATATTTGGATTATGGGAGATGGAGGCGAAAATGGTACACAGACAGATCATGGTTATGAAGAAGTTATTTCATCCTTTGAAAATTATACCAACACCTCTGATATTGATCTAATTATGTTATTAGGAGATAATGCTTATAATTTATCTCATACACCTCAAAATTCTACTGCTTGTAGTGAGATAGAAACATGCATTGGTGATTACTGTGAAGTAGATGGGAATGACTATAGTTATCAAGATGCTCTTTTTACACCTTTTCAAGAAATATTAAAAAATTTACTAGTTTGGCCTGCAATTGGAAATCATGAAATTGATTATCATTTATCAGGCAATGATGATAACCCTCTATTCTCAAACATATATGATTTTTTTAACATATTTTCTTTTATAGAAGAAAATAAAGGATATTACTCTTATGACTATGGCGATATTCATTTTATTTGCTTGAATTCAGAAATTGATGATGAAATTTTCATAAATGAGATAGAAGAAATGAAATCTTGGTTACAAATAGACTTACAAAATTCTCTTGCAAATTGGAATATTGTTTATTTTCATCATCCTATTCACTCAGCAGGAGAAAGATCTCGAAGACATACTCTATTATCGGATGTTGAAGGTGATATGGAAACAATGATACTAGAGATTGCTCCTGTTCTGGATGAATACGATGTTGATTTGGTTTTGAGTGGTCATAATCACCACTATGAACGTTCTTTTTTAGTTGATGGACATTATGATAATATTAATCAATCTTATACTGTAGATGACTATTCTTTTTCAGAATTTGATGACCAAAATCCTACTATGTTATTAGATGATGGTTGTGGAGGATGTTTAAATGACTACTATACCAACCCTAATACATTTAATTATACTAATTTTGAATCAGATTTTACCAAAATAGACAAAGGAACTGTTTATGCTGTTTTAGGTTCATCTGGAAAAGCATCTGATCCCAGTGATAATCATGATTTTTTTAATCATCCAATGATGCGTCCATTTAGTCCTCCTAGTAGCTATGTTGAAGATATTACAGTGGATAATGGAGGAAGAGGAATTTATGAAAGAGGTTCTATGAAATTATCTATTGAAGGTAATACTCTTACAGCTACTGTTATTGCTCCTGATGAGGATGATGCAAATAGTTACAAGATATTGGATAGATTTACCATTACAAAAGGGTGTGCAGCGGATGCTACCTTTACTTATAATCAAAGTAATGATCCGACCATTCATTTCATCCCTTATTATCAGGACGGTAGTACTTATGAATGGGACTTTGGAGATGGCAATACAAGTAATGAAATGAGTCCTATACATACTTATACTATGAATGGACAACAAATAGTAACATTAACAATTTATGAGGATGGTTGTGAAGAAGATTATAGCTTTGCTAAAGCTGTTAATATCCATGATGCTATTATGAGTCCTCCTTGTCCAGTAAATAAAGTATATGGTGTATCTAGTAATGTTCCTGAAACGACTTATACTCAAGAGTATATTAAATTTATAGGGACAGACATCCATAGTGATCAAACAGTGATAGCTCAGGCTGGAGACTCTATCGTACTAGTTCCCTTCGTCCAATCTTTTCCAATCAATGGTCGCACAAAGGGCGGAACCTTTACTACAAGTAACCCTATGATTATTGAGGCTGGTGCTAGCTTTGAAACGTTTATTGCTCCTTGTCCTGGTACGGATTCAGGTAAAACAGAGGAGAAAGCTATGGATAATAACTTATCTTTATTTGATGAAGAAGCAACTAGTTTGAAAGTATATCCTAATCCTTTTTCTGACCAGTTTAGTATCGAGTATAATGTAGGAATAGAAACGCCTGTTAATATTGAGATTTATAGTATTGCTGGAAGGTTGGAACAAGTGGTTATGGAAAATGAATGGCATTATCCTGGCAGTCATGCGATTGATCTAGATGGTAGTCATTTGAGTAAAGGAGTCTATATGGTTAATATTAAAACGAATGATGGACAACTTACTCAAAAGTTGATAAAGTTGTAAAATAAACAAAATAAGGTTTTATGGTAATTCCTAATTTTTAGGACTCATGGTACATAGTAAGAAGGGACTCGTTTGTACGAAGTTCCTTCTTTTTTTACTGTGACTAAAGGTTTGTGTCCTCAACCTAATAGCCCCGATAGTAGTGGTATAAATGTAATGCGTTGGCTTAGGAAAACGTTGGCACATTTATAAGAACGGATAGCGGGACTTTCCGTTGCGATGAAAGAGAAACCTTTCGCTCCTAAAAAAAACCATACAATATATGTTTTAATCTAAAAAAATAAACATGAAAACTCGCTTAAAATTTTTGATTTTATTTGGACTTTTACTGTCTTTGATAAGTAGTAATATTTTTGCCCAAAACTTTGGTAAAAAGAAAATACAAAATGTACAGGTACAATTCAATGAACCTGTCGTCTCAGATATTCCATTTTCTACCTGTGGATTAACTGGAGCTATTGACGAAGCAAATTTAACAGACCCTAATTTTGCACAAAAAGAACAAGAAGCCTTACAAAAAATGATTCAATCTTTGAAGAAAGCACAAACTAATAAAACAGATTTATCTAAAAGTACTGACCCAATGGTCATTCCTGTGGTATTTCATGTAATTTATGGATGTGAATCAAGTATAGAAAATATTGAAGAGGATCGTATTTTTACAGCTATACAACAATTAAATGATGATCTTCAAGGAAATTCTTCATCACCAGATAATCATTATGCCGCCTTAAATGGAGGTATGAATGTTGAGTTTGTACTAGCAGAAAAAGACCCATTAGGAAATCCAACAACAGGAATTGTACGAACACAATCACCTTTAACCTATAAAGGTATTGGACAAGAAAAAGCATTGAGAAAATTGATTATGTGGCCCAGAGATAAATATCTCAATGTATATGTGCTTCATTCTGTTAATCCTAAAGGAAATTCTGGAGTTGCTTGGTATCCGAGTCAGTCAGATGGTGATGAATATTTGAGAGATGGAGTAGCCATTGCTCATTGGGCTGTCGGTCCTAATCCTAATGGTAACTATAAAAATTACAAATCTACATTAGCTCATGAAGTAGGGCATTGGCTGGGTTTACGCCATATTTGGGGAGGACTGAATAGTCCAGAATTGGGAAGTAATTGTAATATAGATGATTTTAGCTTTTTGGATGATGAGCCTTCTCTACAAAATATTTTTAATGATACTCCTAATACCATTGGAACTAGTGAAAAGTATGTTTGTCCAAATAGTATGAGTTGTGGCAATCAAGATATGGTTGAAAATATTATGAACTATACTGTTTTTTGTCAAAATACATTTACCATAGGACAATGTAGTTATATGGAATATGCTTTGAGTCTCGATATTGCAGATAGAAACAATCTACATTCAGATGCTAATTTAGCCCAAACTTTATATGAGTATGATAATACTCCTCGTCTTGTTTTTCAAAATACAATCTTGAAGGAAAATGATGATAATGCAGGAAACATTAATTATGAATTGGATATAAAATTAATCAATGCTAACTTTGTGAATCCTTCTACAACCTTATCAAGCAATTATTATGACATTGAATGGGCAAGTGGTTTTAATCATAGTAACTTGAATGTTGAAGTCGTTACTCAATCTTATACAACAGCCAAGCTTATTGTATCTGGCTATACACCAGACCATTATGAAGATATAGAGTTTACTATTACTTTTAGCAATTATCATGCACCTTTTAATAAATCTATTCAAGAAGCCAATAGAAGTAAAACCCTGAATATTGATTTTATTGAAGAAGTAGGTATTACTTATCGAAATATTGCTCCCAATATTGTGTGGGGACCAGAAGATGTATTATATGAAGCATTTGAACCAATAGAAGGAGTTTGCATGTCTGCTTATTACCGTGAAAATCAATATAGATTGGTAACATTTTGTGGAGGATTGGAAATTAAAACGAATAATGGTTTGGTGACAACATTTACCAATCCCAATACATTTATTCCTACTTATGGAGAATATTCGGAAGACCCTTCGATTGTGGGATTGATATTAGACACAGATAACATAGCAGAAGGGCAAGAGTTTTTTGTTGGATTTCGAGCAATTGGTTGTACAGGAAATAGGTATGGTTGGATTCGTATGGAAAAAGTATCCATCAATGGATGTGAACAAATTATTATTCATGATATGGCGTACAATAGTGTACTCGATCAAGGCTTATGGATAAATACCTTTGATAAACCAACTTTGACTTTTCAAGATAACATTATACAAGAAACTGCACCAGAAAGCGGAACTTATGGAAATATCAGAGCGACTATTAAAGGTCCTTTCAATGGGTCTTTTGTAAATAATATTGATGTCAATGATTTTGAAATTTTTCCTATAACTTCTTACGTTCCTAATAATTTTGACAAAAATAATGTTATTATTAATAAAGTTGACTACAAAACTGTTGATATTACTATTAATAGTCCTGACTATTTCAGCAAAGATTTTCAATTTATGATTCGATTTAATGATTCTGCGTTTACAGGATTTGATGCAGATAATCTAACTTATGCATTAAATGATCTTATTTATGTTGATATTTTAAATCCGCTCACCTTGTATCAAAGACACGACCATATAACGACTTTAAATAGTACAGGACAAAATAGCAATGTGGTAATGTGGATCAATAGAACACAAGTTCATGTCAACTTCAATCAACTTGATGACGGCTTTGAAGTCTTTAATCCTGTTTATCAAAACCATAAAAATATTGAAGTTGCTTTTAAAAATCCTTCTAGTGATTCAAGACAAATCCAACTCTTTGAGGAAGGAGAAACATTTGAAGATTACAATGCTATATTTCAGCCTTTAAGTGGTGGAAGCGAAAATCCTGTTAATAGCAGTAATATTGGAAATAATGCTTATATTAGTATTCAAGATGCTCAATCATTTATTGGTAAAGAAACATTTATACTAGGACGTTTTAAAGAATCCTGTGGTACAGACTTATATTTTTGGATACAGGTAGAATTTGGAAGTGGTGGTAATAGTATCACTTTAGTAAATAATACAATTAGTGCTATTCCCAACACAAGTCTATATGC
This sequence comes from Chitinophagales bacterium, assembly GCA_020630635.1. Taxonomy (GTDB): domain Bacteria; phylum Bacteroidota; class Bacteroidia; order Chitinophagales; family UBA2359; genus JAHDBB01. The sequence goes on along the minus strand of JAHDBB010000090.1, from coordinate 3,540 downwards.
AGGTGAATATCTACCTTGTGAAACCTATGCAGCTAATGAAAATGGTTTTATATACTTACACATAAGCAATGTGACCATTGGTGATTTACAAAATCCAAGCAATTATGGTGGTGGACAGGTAGATTACACCAATTTAATAGCCAACCTTGAAGTAGGAACGTCTCATCCTCTTGAATTGATACAAACCGTTCCTCCAGCAGACAATCCTTATCAAGCAAGTTGGTATGTTCTAATTGACTGGAATGATGATGGTAATTTTGAAGAATCTGAATTAGTTGCATCTTATACAGCAGAATCTGTGTTAAACGAAAGTCTATTTATTCCTAATGATGCACCTACTGGTTTACATGCCATACGAGTTATTTTGGCTCTAAATCCTTTAGATGACTTTTGTAGTCCATTTGCTTATGGTGAAGTCGAAGATTATACCATCAATATCATTGATCCTGATTATGTTAATCCTTGCCCATCCAATGCCCTTAATTCCTATTTTTTATATATTGATGAAGTGACAATTGGAGACCTCAATAGTACAACTGGTAATGAGAATACAGGATATGTTGACTATAATAATTTAGTGGCGAATCTTAGCATTGGAAACAATCCTTTGGAATTAATACAGGGCAATCCATCTAGCACAACTTACACTCCCAATTGGTATATCTTTATTGATTGGAATGGTGATAACATTTTTGAAGAATCTGAACTAGTTAGTGATTATATAGATTATCAAAGTGTCAATGATGAGCTATTTATTCCCAATACAGCTTCACTAGGTTTATATAAAATGCGAATTATTATGAGTTTACATGAAGTTACCAATTTTTGTGGAGATTTTGCTTATGGACAAGTCGAAGACTATACCGTCAATATTTCTGCTTCTAATTGTTTGGCAGATGTTGAATATCATTATACCAACAATCTTCCAAGCCAAACTCATTCTTCTACCTATATTGAAATGCTTGGAGTTACTGTTTCAGACGGAGACAATGTTGTAATAAAAGCTCAAAATCATATAGAATTACTTCCTTCGGATCAAGCAGGTTATATTACATTAATAGACGAAGGAGCCAATTTTGAAGCATTTATTGAGGTTTGTTCTTCAAGTGCCAAACAAGCAAATAGTCAAGAGGATTTATCTAATATATCTAGTGAACTCAAAGTCGTCCCCAATCCTTTCCACAACGAATTTAACATTACCTATGAATTGGGTCACGACAGTCCTGTAAGCATCGAACTATACAATATTGCAGGTAAACAAGAAGCCATAATTTCACAAGAAGATTGGCAAGTAAGCGGACAACATCAAATACTTTTTGATGCAACCGATTTAGTCAAAGGAGTTTACATCATACGAATCGTTACAGAAGATTCTCAGATTTCACAGAAATTGGTCAAAATGTAGATAGAGTTTTTTTAATGTTTACATGGTATTTGGAGCGAATAGTTCGGGGCTTCGTCGTCATGGCAAGTCCCGCTATCCGCTATCCGCTCTTATAAATGCAGCTTGGCTTAACCTGACAGTGTTTTAAAAACCTGTCAGGTTTGCTTGGCTTTTGCATTTATACCGCTACTATCGGGGCTATTTTGAATGGTCGCAACCTACTAGTTAATGCAATATTTTAAAATTTCAACTTTTAATATTTTATAAATTTAAATTAGGTGATTATATCATTATTTAACTAAAAAATTTATAAACATGAAAAATTTACATTTTTTATTTTTACCCATTTTATTTTGTCTATGGAATAATAATATTTTTGCACAAGATGAAATTCCTTGTGGAGCAGATGAAGAACATCAACAAAGACTCTTAAATGATTCTGATTATGCCGATGAATATGAAGAAATGGAAGAATCCATTTATCTTAAATCATTAGAATATTATAATACTCCTTTAAAACGTAGACAAACCGAACAGATTTATACGATTCCTGTAGTATTCCATCTTATCCACCATCCAGATGACGATATTGGTACAGGCGTTAATTTTACATCTGAATATGTTCACGAAACATTAGACTATCTCAATGATGCTTTTAGTAATAATGAAACAGGTAATACTTATCACCCAGAAGGAGTGAATACCTATATTCAATTTTGTTTAGCAACAGTATCTCCTAATGACTCTTTAATGGATGGAATAAATAGATATCCTTCAGAAGAATGGACTTATCTATGTCACCATTCTGGAATAACGGAATTAAGAGAAGCTACCATATTAGATACTAAAGAATACTTTAATATTTGGGTAGTTGATACTTATACAGGAATTGAAGATTGTAGTAACGTGATATGGGGTTCTGGCAACACAAATCAAGGAGTTGTAATAGATGATTCTCATTTTCAACATCCTGTTCTTATTCATGAAGTGGGTCATTATCTAAATCTTAGACATACATTCAGTCAGAATTGTCCAAATGATGATTGTTTGTTAGATGGCGACAGAGTTTGTGATACTCCTCCTGATGATTTTTCTACATATCTTGAATGTTCATCAGGAGAAACTTATGATAGTTGTGATACTGATGATGATGATACAAGTGATAACAATCCTTTTCGTCCTATACTTTTAGGTGGATTAGGAAATCAACTTGATATGACTGAAAACTACCTAGATTATAGTGATTGTTTAACACGTTTTACTCAAGGACAAAAAGTAAGAATGCGATCTCATATTGAAACATCTAAACGTTGTCTTATTAATTCAAATAAATGTTACACGATTCCTTCACCTCTTTTCTCTTATGATATGACCAATGAACCAATCATAGAATTTTATGCCAATTATATTTTAGCTGATGAATATCTATGGGATTTTGGTGATGGGAATACAAGT
>JAHDBB010000090.1:0-691 GCA_020630635.1 Chitinophagales bacterium | reverse complement strand
AATGAGCAAAATCCAACACATACTTATGTTGCCAATGGCATGTATTCTGTTACCTTAACTATCACCAATACCAACTGTAATGATGAAACGATTACTTATACAACCACTATTATTATTGATAATTTACCTGCTGATGGTGTAGAATGCATAGACAAAGAAACCTATACTACCAACGAAACCATTCCACCCGTCACCCACGCAGCCGAATATATCAGAATCAGAAGTCAAAGAACCATTTCTGATGGAGCAGATATTACCTTACAAGCAGGCGAGTATATTACTCTATACATTAACCCTGGTGACCCAGATTCTTATATCTTGATTGATGAAGGAGCTAAATTTGAGGCGTATATTGCGGAATGTACGGAAGGAACTTTTGGTAAAGATGACGAGGTACAAACGCTTGATAAAGAAGTAGCTCAAAATACTTTAAAAGTCGCCCCCAATCCTTTCCACAACGAATTTAACATTACCTATGAATTGGGTCAAGACAGTCCTGTAAGCATTGAACTATACAATATTGCAGGTAGACAAGAAGCCATAATCTTACAAGAAGACTGGCAAGTAAGCGGACAATATCAAATGTATTTTGATGCAACCAATTTAGTTAAAGGAGTTTACATCATACGAATCGTTACAGAAGATTCTCAGATTTCACAGAAATTGGTCAAAATGTAGATAGAGTTTTTTT
>JAHDBB010000089.1 GCA_020630635.1 Chitinophagales bacterium | reverse complement strand
TGTATCAGAGGTGGCGAGTGACTGGTGGCGAGTGACTGGTGACGAGTGACTGGTGACAGATTATCTTCTTCGTTCCCCTTTTCTGGTACTAAGACATACTGTCCTTAACCAACTAGCCCCGATAGTAGTGGTATGAATGCACAAGTGTTGGCGTGGATTGTGGTGTTGGCTGTATTCATAATAACGAATAGCGGGACTTTCTACAACGATGAAAACTTAATCTTTCGCTCCTAAAAATGTTAAATTTATTATTCATTTATTTCATATACGTTGGTTTTGCAGCTTTTTTATAAACATATAAATGCAATAAGTATTTGTGTTGTTGAAATTTGATGAATTTTATAGGTTTGGTTAAGAGGATTACATAAATACAAGTAATCCAAAAAGTTACTGGTTTATCAAATGCTTATTTATAGCTTTGCCCCCTTTATTTACTCATTTGATAGGCTAAATCTGTTTTTGTTTTTGATAATAAGACTGTTGTGCATTTTGATTTTTTGTTATGTGATATAGCTTTGGAATTTATATACTTTATTCTGTTTTACAGATATTTGATTTATACTTGCTTGTATATTCTTTTTATTGACAGGTAATAAATGTAACTATATGTGTAACCTCTATTATTGAAAACACAAAACATCTATCTAATTAATTTTAACCAAATATGAAGAAAAAAACTCAAAGTATTTTGTTATTGATTTGTCTATGTTGTGTTAGTTTGGCAAGTGTGGCACAAGAAGATGGCATTATTCGATGTGCAACAGATCAATATAATGCAGAACAACAAGGTAAGCCTGCTTATATTCAATTAATGCAAGATTATGCAAAAAAGGCAGCCCAAAATCCTTATCAAGACAAAGCAGTGATTACTTGTGATGGAACCAATACGATTACCATTCCTGTCGCTGTTCACTTTGCAGGAGATGTTACTTGTGCAGATGCTGCTTGTCTGTTGGCTGCTACTGAAGCACAAATTCAAGTGTTGAATGAGGATTTTGCTGCTACGAACTCGGATATTAGCGTTTATAACAACTTGACGGCTGTGTGTCCTGCTAGCTATCCTGCAAGTGATCTAGCAAGCAATGGAACTTGTTTAAGTTTTTGTTTGGCAACAACAGAACATCCAGCTAGTTCTGGTTTAGAAGAAGGTGATCCTGCCATTACAGTTGGGCAACATACTTGGCCTAGTGCTGGTGCGGATTGGTCTGGTTACCTCAATATCTTTGTAAGTGATGAAGCGACTGCGGGTTTAGGTACAGGTGTATTAGGCGTTTCACCTTTAGTAGGTGCTGGAAATGGTGATGGTTTTTATGTCCTTCCGTCATCGTTTGGAGGACCTGGTGTAAGTTGTATGTCCGGTACAGGAATCAATACATCTGGTACTTATAATCTAGGTCGAACAGCTACACACGAATTGGGGCATTACTTAGGATTGGAACATCCATTTGCAGGAGGTACTTGTGCTGCTGATGGAGATGCGGGTCCTGTTATCCCAGGTGCGCCACCCGTCAATGATACTTCTCCACAGGATGCCCCTAATTTTGGTTGTCCGACTGTGACCAGTTGTGCAAATGCTCCTACTCATTGTGGTTCTCCTGATATGTTTACCTCATTTATGGATTATAGTGATGATCCTTGTTTGGTGATGTTTACAGAAGACCAAGCACAAACCATGAATTATATCGCCAATCAAATCATTCCTTTTGATACAGACGGCAGTAAATGTGCGATGGCTTCTAATAGTACCGTAGATGCTTGTGGTGTTACTTGTCCAACGGTTACACCTGTCAATAGCACAGGAATGGCTTGTGCTTCTGCGATAGGTACATTGGTGACAGATTGGCAAGGAGGTTTGGGAGCAGATTTTACAGACCCAGATGGTTCTAATGGACCCAATGCAGGTTTGCAGTATTCTAGTGTACCCATCACTGATGCGACTTTTCCACAAACGGCTCCAACAGGTGTTTATGGTGGAGATGGTTGTGCCAATGATGTTCAAACTTGGTACGCTTATTATGAATGTGATGATAATGCGGATGGTACCGTAGATTCTTATGTAGATGCTGGAAACTATGCCTTAACTATTTTTGCAGATGCTCAAGCTCCTACGATTGTGGCAGATGATGCGGTATGTAATTATAGTGTGATGTTTGTTTGTGTGGGAGATAGCGAAGGTGCTACTTCTGTTAATGGGAGTACAGAAGCGCAAGGTTATGCAGGTAATCCATCAGAATCAGTTGAAGTAATGACCTCTAATGGTTGTACAACGACTTTTATGGTAGCAAAGCCAGCATGTTCAGCAGTAGCAGCACTCAATTGTCCAACAGTTACTGCAATGAATACAACAGTAATGTCTTGTGCCTCATCCATCGGTACATTGGTAACAGATTGGCAAGCAAGTTTAGGAGCAGATTTTTCAGATCCAGATGGAGCCAATGGACCCAATGCAGGTTTACAATATTCTAGTGTACCCATAGGCGATGCGACTTTTCCACAAGCAGCCCCGACAGGAACGTATGGTGGAGATGGTTGTGCCAATGATGTACAAACATGGTATTCTTATTACGAATGTGATACCAATTCAGATGGTACGGCTGATTCTTATGTTAGTGCTGGAGATTGTACTTTAACGATTTTTGCCGATCCACAAGCTCCTACGATTGTGGCAAATGATGCGGTCTGTAATTATAGCGTGATGTTTGCTTGTGCAGGAGATAGTGAAGGTGCAACAATGGTAGATGGAAGTATAGAAGCGGCAGGTTATGCGGGCAATCCGTCTGAATCTATTGAAGTGATCACAGCCAATGGTTGTACGGCAACACTTACCGCAGCAAAACCAGCTTGTAATTGTGATTGTGAAGCAGATGGAGGACAGTTCTAAGGAGCTAAAAAAATATTAAAATTTGAATTGATTTTATAATCGGGTTGTTCATATATGGTGAGCAATCCGATTTTTTTATACCATTCAATCTTTCTTCTTTTAAATCTGAATCATCTCATCGAAAAAAAAATCTTGAAAAACTTGGTTTTTTGCAAAAAAATACATCTTGAAAAAATGTCATTCATTCTGACAAATCAAAGATAAAAATGTCAGTAAAATCCTGCCGTATTGTCATAAAAACCGTTTTGGCACAGCTTATGATAAAAAGAGAATGTAGCACGTTGATTGCTACATCAAAAATAAATAAAATTAATTTTTTTAAATTTTTAAATAGTCTTTAATAATGAACATTACACCATTAGCAGACAGAGTAATCGTAAAATCTGCCAAAGCAGAGGAGACAACAGCAAGTGGCATCATCATTCCTGATACAGCCAAAGAAAAGCCTTCTAAAGGTAAAGTTGTTGCAGTTGGCGCAGGCAAAAAAGATGAGCCGATGACCGTCAAAGTAGGCGATGAAGTATTGTATGGAAAGTACGCTGGTACAGAAATTAAAATTGACGGAGACGACTATCTTATTATGAGAGAGTCTGACATCTTCGCAATTGTCTAAACACAACTGTTTCTTTGCATTCAAAGTTTTCTTTAGGAGAGAACGGTAAAGTTGCTTCGTCGTAGAGCTAAGTCCCGCTATCCGCTCTTATAAATGCAGCCTTCTACCGCAAGTCTTTTCGACTTGTGGTCAATGCCAAGCGCATTTATACCGCTACTATCGGGTCTATTTCGCACGGTCTCAACTTTCACTCAATGCAAAAAATCAAAGGAATAGCAAATTATTCCAAACTTTCACCAAATAATTTTAAATAAAAAAAATAAGATTCTTTATCAAACTCATAAAGAATCAAAAATATTAAAAACCAATATGGCAAAATTAATTAGATACGACGTTGAAGCGCGTGACAAACTAAAAAAAGGCGTTGATGCATTGGCAGACGCTGTAAAAGTAACTTTAGGTCCAAAAGGACGCAATGTAGTCGTTGAAAGAAAATTTGGCGCACCAACAATCACTAAAGATGGTGTTTCAGTTGCCAAAGAAATCGAATTAGAAGACCCAATGGAGAACATGGGCGCACAGATGGTTAAAGAAGTGGCTTCTAAAACTTCTGACATTGCTGGTGACGGTACGACTACTGCGACTGTTTTATCACAAGCGATCATCAATGCTGGTTTAAAAAGTTTAGCAGCAGGTGCCAACCCAATGGATTTGAAAAGAGGTATCGACAAAGCGGTTGCTGCCATCGTTACCAATCTTCACAAACAATCTGTAAAAGTGGGTAATGACATTAGCAAGATCAAGCAAGTAGGTACTATTTCTGCTAACAATGACGAGGAAATCGGTACAATGATTTCAGAAGCAATGGAAAAAGTAGGCAGACAAGGAGTTATCACTGTTGAAGAAGCAAAAGGTACGGAAACCTATGTTGATGTTGTAGAAGGTATGAAGTTTGACAGAGGATACCTTTCTCCTTACTTCGTTACCAATCCAGATAAAATGGAAGCTGAATTAGAAGCTCCTTTCATCTTGATTCACGACAAAAAGGTCAGCAACATGAAAGACTTACTTCCTGTATTGGAACAAGTTGCTCAAAGTGGTCGTCCTTTATTAATCGTTGCAGAAGATGTGGACGGAGAAGCATTGGCTACTTTAGTAGTAAACAAATTGAGAGGTACTTTAAAAATCGCTGCGGTTAAAGCTCCTGGTTTCGGTGACAGAAGAAAAGCTATGTTAGAAGACATCGCTATCTTAACAGGTGGTACCGTAATCTCTGAAGAAAGAGGCTTCAAATTAGACCAAGCGAATGCCCAAATGTTGGGTCAAGCTGAAAAAATTATCATTGACAAAGACAATACAACCGTTGTTAATGGTAAAGGAAAAGCGGCTGACATCAAAGCTCGTGTTAAGCAAATCCAAACGCAAATCGAAAATACTACTTCTGATTACGACAGAGAGAAGTTACAAGAGCGTTTAGCGAAGTTAGCAGGTGGTGTTGCTGTAATGTACGTTGGTGCGCCAACAGAGGTAGAAATGAAAGAGAAGAAAGATAGAGTAGATGATGCTTTACACGCAACTCGTGCAGCCGTTGAAGAAGGTATCGTTCCAGGTGGAGGCGTTGCTTACATTCGTGCCATCAAAGTTTTAGACAAAGTAGAAGGCTTAAATGATGACGAAAACACAGGTATCGAAATCGTTCGTAAAGCCATCGAAGCACCTTTAAGAACGATTGCTCACAACGCAGGTTTAGAAGGTTCTGTTATCGTTCAAAAAGTAAGCGAAGGTAAAAAAGACTTTGGTTTCAACGCTCGTACAGAACAATACGAAAAATTATTGGATTCAGGAGTAATTGATCCTACGAAAGTAACAAGAGTTGCTTTGGAGAATGCTGCTTCTATCGCAAGTATGTTGTTGACGACTGAATGTATCATCGTTGATAAGCCAGAAGAAAATGCTGGTGGTGGTCACGGTCACGGAATGCCAGGTGGTATGCCAGGCGGTATGGGCGGAATGATGTAAGATGTAAGATAGATGATAGACTGATTTCATAAATAATACAGGAATCCCAAAGGCTGAAAGGTCTTTGGGATTTTTTTTTGTTTTCTTCTCACCACAAAGTTTCAAAAGTGACAACTCATCTAAAGTTGCCCATTTCCTTTATTAGATTAGAATAAAGGGTAAGTCGTTTCAATCGGATTGCTTCTACTTTTCTAGGTTAGCAATCCGATTGAAGCGACCTCCTTTTTGTCTGATTAAAATAGCTCAAACAGATAGCCATTCTCTCCATTTTTTTGTTTTTTTCTTACCACAAAAGACTTGAAAGTAGTCCAAAAGTTTTTTAATCAAAGACGAAAAAGTTTTACATCATTCTTTAGGATGATGCTAGTAGATACAAAAACTGGCACTAAGAAATCCTTTCCTTCCCCAAATAGACCTGATAGTAGCGGTATGAATGCACAAGCGTTGGCTGCCTAAAACAAGGCTGCATTCATAAGAGCGTATAGCAGGGAGACCTGTGACAATGAAAGAGTAATAACCGTTCTCTCCTAAAAAAGATTGGGATTAACAGAATTCATTTAAAATTAATAGGATTTTTTTACAGATCATCATCAAAAGAATCGAAAAGCCACCAGTCACTATCCACTTCTCACTAACAAACTATCGACTCTTACAAGCATTCTCTCCTAAAAATTAATAATAAAAATATAAAATTTGATGTTTTTAAAAGTGTTTTTAAGTTTGCTTAAAATATTGTGAATGAATTAGTTATGTTTTAAATGTCTTTTTTGAAAAGTCCCTTTTTTGCATAAGTTGGTTTGTTGAAGGTCTGCAAGTCCCTTTATATTTGCATTGTGATTAAAACTAAAACCCATTTGATTTAATTCACTTTTTTTATAAACAAAAACCTAAACACAATGAGAACCTTAAAAATTTTAGTTATCGCTTTATTCGCTTTTTTAAGCCTTTCTACTTTCGCACAAAACAGCGAAATCCCTTCTACACCTAAGCCTTCTTATGAAAAAGATGCTTTGCAAATTGCACCCTTTGGATTTTTTAGACATACCTTACAAGTAGGCTATATCAAAAGATTGAAAGGCGGCAAACAAAGTTTGGTCGTAACCCCCAGTATTGTTTTGAAAAAGAATGATAATGAATCTACTACAGGTATTAAAGCTGGTTTGCAATATCGTTTTTATTTGAATTACAACAAATTCTCTAATGAAGATAAAAATGTTAGAGGATATGCGGCCCCTTACTACCGCTTTTCTAGTATCAAAAAGACAGATAGTGATGTTGATTTTTTTGGCGAAACAATTCTTCCTATAGGAGAAAGAGAAGGTACAATGGTTTCTAATGAAGCAGGCTTGTTGATGGGATTTGAAATTAAGTTTTTTGAACGAATGCACCTTGATCTTTTTGCAGGTGGAGGCGCACGTTTTTCCAATAATGAAGGAGATAATTGGGTTATTGATGACTCCATTATTGGATACGGATATACAGGAATCAAACCAACAATAGGTTTAAATGTAGGATTTTCTTTTTAAACAGATTGTCGAGCAGATTGATAAGTACCCCTCTATTACTTTTTCCTATAATTAATCCCCAAAGACACCCGTAAAACCTACGTTTAACAAAGTTCGGCTTGATCTTGCTAATGCAAATGCTCATCGCTCTAAACAAGGAGAACAGAAATAATCATGGGTATTTCTAACAGTGAATTTATAGCCAAACGAGCAAGGTTGGAAAGAGTGTATCCAGCCTTGCTTTTTTTAAATTGACAAGATTTTGGAATTGATGATAAAAATAACCTCCAACAATTTGTAATTTATCTGACTTAATGCATTGAAAAAACCAATATTATATATGAAATATCTATTTTTTACGTTTTCATAACATGAAGAACTTTTACCTCATTCTCCTAAGCATCCTCCTCCTCAATAGCGCAAACTTATTCGGACAAAACAAAAAAATTGCCATTGCCAAAAAAACCATTGATTTTGGGACAGTTGACAAGTGGGATAATCCACCAGCCACCTTTACCATTTACAATAAAGGCAAACAAGCACTCACCTTTTTACCCACCTTCCAAAACTCAGAAGTTGCCATAGAATTTCCCCAAAAACCCATTTTGCCCAACAGCAGTGGTAAGATTACCGTTCGTTATTACACCGACCAAAAAGGCACATTTTCTGAAAAAATCCCGATTTACTCCAACTTTGACGATAAGCCCCTCCATTTACAGATCAAAGGCAACATCTTATCCTTTGCCAACCAAGCCTACTTAGCCTGTCCAGGCTCGCCTATTGAGCAACAAACAACGACTCCACAAATTATTACTCCTCGCTATAAACATCATATCGTGGTAGTCGATAAGGAGACAATGAACTCCATTGAGAATGCCCAAGTTCGTTTAATAGGAGAGACAGGACATGAAGATAAATTGACTGCCAAACTCAATGGAATGGTTATTATTCAAACACCGGTAGGGCGTTACACTGTCAAAGCTAGTCATACAGGATATTATACTAATGAGGTACAAACCTTCTTAGATGAGGAAGAACAACGCATTATAGTGCCATTAGAAAGAATCGAAACCGAACGAGCCACCGCTTCCAATACAAGCCAACCACCTCGCAAGTCTCGAAGCACCAGTAACACTCGTTCACCTCGTAGCCCTCGTACCACCAAAACTTACGAGTCCGATTTACCCAATAAACCTGTCGATCATGGAGAGCTGTATGCCCAAAAGCGAGCAGAGCGAGCGCAAAAAAGAAAAGCCAATCCACCCAAACGCTCATCAAGAAGCTACAAAAGCCCACCTAAACGCACCATCACGACACCCGAAATGATCCGAGAAGCCAATCGCAGAAACTCGGAGATTTCTTCTACATCAACACCAAAAGAAATAGTGCAGCCAGAAAATAATAGCTCTTTGTTGTCCAAAGCAGAATATCAAGCCAATAATATTGTCTTTCTAATAGATGTTTCCCAATCAATGGAAGAGAATGATAAATTGTCTTTGATGAAAGGAGCCATGAAGCGATTGACCAATGTTTTACGAGATATTGACAAAGTGACAGTTATCGTTTATTCCACAAAAGCAGAGGTCGTTTTGCCTGGTATTTCATCTGATAATAAAGACCAATTATACGATGCCATTGAAAGCCTAAATGCAGAAGGTTCTACCAGAGGGATTAAGGGATTAGAGACCGCCTACCAATGGATTGACTCCAATTATATTAGCGAAGGAAATAACCAAATTATTTTGGCGACAGATGGCGAGTTCAAAGACAAAGATGATGAATTGCGAGAGATGTCTGTATTGGTGCGTCAAAAAATGAGGCGAGGTATTTTATTATCCGTCGTTGGTTTTGGTCAACAATCAGAAGCGGTGAAGTTGATGAAAAAACTGGCTTTTTGGGGTAAAGGTCGCTACATCAATATTCAACATGAAAGCGATGCAGAAGGTGCATTGATCGAAGAAATTAAGAAAAATTCTCGGATTCATTAAATGGGTTGTTTAGTATAAATCAATAGTTTTTATTCAATTCATCATTTCTACGCTTTAGAAGTGAATAGTTGGGTGTGTTATCTCAAATCTCCTTAGAAAATGATACTATGAAACCCATTGTTTTATCTTGTTTTTTATTCTTGTTTATGATTGGTTGTGGCTATCAAAAACCTGAAGGAGATAAACATCCAGAGGTTCCTGTATTTCCCAAACACTCCAATACTAAGTTTACTTTTACAGAGATTATTGAAGACTTTTATCCCAATGAAACACCCTCTTATTCTATTCAATGTTCAGATGATTATTGGTTTCTCCATATTAATCAAAAGGATCGCTCCAAGATATTGGTTTGTGATAACAACTTTAAATTGCTTACGGAAATCAATGATCTTAAATTTGACTATGGGGTGAGTCGAGTCATGTTGGAGGATGGAACTATTTATATTTTACCAGGAAACCATGATTTGAGAGACAAGCCTCTTTTTAAATATGCTCCCCCGCTTTTTCAAAAAAAAGAGATCAAAGTTTTAGATGTAAAACCAACTCGTAATGAGATATACAAACAAGAATTGGCGAAGCGAGAAATAGAAAAATTGGAGAATGTCGGGATAAAAGATTCTCTTAGGCGATCTCTTCATAAAGTAACAGATAGTCTTTATGCGATAGAATGCGAAGATTTATTAGAGCTGGATAAAGCAAAAGGTTATTTGGAGATGAGAGGTCTTTGGTATTCCATTATTAGGTACAAAGATCAAGAAGAGGCGGCAGTCATCTATCCTGAATGCCAAGATGTTATCCGTCAGTTAGCCAAAGTAGATATAAAGAATGGACGTATTGCCAACAAAAAAAAGACAGCGGATAACCTTCGACAGTTTGACCATGCCGTTATAGGCAATCATTCGACAGGCAACCATTTTGTTTTTGGTTTTCATCCGTATGGCTATCATTACTATCAGCTATTTATTGGAAAGGATACGACTCGTTTTAAATCATTAAATGCCTTTAGACAGTTGAAGATGGAAGATGGTCGGGTCATTTTGTCGGGAAAAGATAATAAAATACTGGTGGTTGATTTCAAAGAATGAATCATTTGTACTTTATGTTTTTTCTTTTTAGGAGCGAACGTTTGGATGCTTCGTCGCAATGGAAAGTCCCGCTATCCGTTCTTATAAATGCGCCAACGTTTTAGGAAGCCAGCGCATTGCATTTATACCACTCCTATCGGGGCTAATTGGTTGAGGACACGACGCTTCAAGAACTGTGGCAAGAATGAACCACAATTTGCAAATTTTTTATACAATTTCAGAAACATATATGTTGAGACCCTTCCAAACTAGCCCCGATAGCAGTGGTATTCGTGTAACAGCGTTGGCTTAGAAAAACGTTGGCGACACGAATAGGAACGAATAGCGGGACTTTCTGTTACAACGAAGCATCCCACCATTCGCTCCAAATAAATTGAATAAGGAATAGGTACGAAATAAACTCGTAATTTAGCCATCCCAGATATGACATTTCTCAAAGAAATGTCATATCTAATCTAAGTACTTATTTCGTACACGTTCCTAATTAAACTGATTGCTTTTTCTCTAAGACGTATAAAAGATGAATGAGATAAGCAAATATTGGTCCTGCAATAGCTACTCCTATCAAGTCAGAATAATAAACTTCTCCATAGATTGCAAAGCAAACAACAAAACCTATCAATGCTGATAGGATGGTAAAGTAAGATGTTTTACGAAGAATAGCCTTTTGGAAAGGTAGTGTGAAATTACTGCCTGTTGGCAAAGGAATATTTCGACTTCCCAAACCTGATAAAGCCACTTGACTAATAGCGATTTTGATAGATCCCCAAGTCATCAATAACAAGGCTAATGTGATTAATCCCCATTCAGAAAGCGTGGGTATTTGTGGACAAGGTTCACAGTTTCCACCTGCTACTGTTCCTGTTACAATACTGGTAGAAGCACTGGTAAAGTTGGCTTGGTAAGGTTGACCAGAACCTAGATAGACAACGAAAGAATAGGAACCATCTCCATTATCTATGGTACTAACAGGAGCTGTTACCATATTGCCCATTGCATCAAAGAAAGGTCCAATGGTATCATTGCCAAATACCCAATCATTTATACCTGTTTGGGCAGGGTTGGTTTCATAAGTGATGACTTCATAGAATAAATCAAATGCACCATCACCATCCAAGTCTACATTATTGGGGTTGTCACAAGAACATGGGTCTACAATAGGACAAGGACCACAACTAAAGCCCGAAATAAAGTCTGTCTGGAAGCCGCCAAAAAACCCTTGACTTTCAAAATAAACCTCATAAGGAAATTGGCTCTGTGTCCAAAACTGGAAAGTATAAGTTCCGTCTCCATTGTCAATATAAAAAACAGGATCACCTGGCAAAATTGGATTGGCATTTTGGTCATAGATTTGGAATCCAGCTCCTATACCTACTGTCCAGTCGTTGATGCCAGGAATGGGTGGATCTATACCTACTGTTACTTCTTGGAAAATAAATTCGGCTAAATTGTCTCCGTCTGCATCCAAATTAAATGGACTGCTACATTGACAAGGTATGCCAAATATGTCGGTGTCTAAACAGGGTTGACAATTGCCCCCACTGAAAGGTAATACCGTTCCAAATCCAGCATTGGTACTGGTAAATTCCACTTGGTAGGGAGTATTGGGGAGTAGATAAAACCCAAAAGTATAGGACCCGTCACCATTATCTATTAGACCTATAGGACTTGCTATTGAGTTGCCAAAAGCATCCAGGAAAGGTCCACCCACTGTATTGGGACCAAAAGCCCAGTCTGTAATACCAGGTGTAGCAGGGTCTGTAAAGAAAGTAATTTCTTCATAAAAAATATCGAAAGCTCCATTGTTATCTAAATCTACATTTTGAGGATTGAGGCAGTCACAAACTATACTTGGATTGATGCTTACATCACAAGGACCACATCCACCTCCTACTATTTGATTGGTTACTAAACCAAATCCTGGACTTTCAAAAAAGGCATTGTATGTTGTTCCTGTTGTAGTATAGAACGAAGTCGTATAGATCCCCCCATTGTCTGTGATAATTGGACTGCTTGGATTGCCCGAAGCATCCAATACTGTTCCTGTAATATTGGTATTCCAGTCAAAAATGCCAGGTGTTATGGGGTTGGTGTTGATAAATACCTCTTCATAAAATAGGTCATAAACACCATCACCATCCAAATCTATATTGTTGGGATTGTCACAAGAACAAAGGATATTTGCAGCATCTGCCATTAATCCTGGTGCGGCAAATTGTATCGTAAAGCCATTGCCTTGTGAACCTGGACAAAATGCGAAAGGATCATCGGGTGGGGGACAAGGAGGGCAAATAGTGGGATCAAAGCCGAAAGCCCCTGTGATATTATCGCCCGAAGCATTCATTATTAAGCTAAAGAAGTCTACATTTGGGAAAGTATTAGGACATCCGCCTATATAATCATACTGAAAACAGGCTTCCCAGAACATACCAGGTATAGGCGAATCGGGATCTCCAAAATTATCGGCAGAGAAAAAATTGAAATCATCATCAAAAAAGTATCCTCCTGTACCCGTAATTCCTTGTGGGTCTTCAAAAATCCATTGACCAATATTGACAGAAGAACTATTGAAACCTAAACCTGTGAGTTGCCAGTTGGGGTCAGGATTGGGATAGAGTCCATGTAGCCAGACAGGGTCGGCGGCACTATAGTCATCTATGACATAACACCATTGTATTGATAAGGGTTGGGTGCAATCAAAGGTAAAACCATCGGCTAAATTATTACCAAGAATTTCTGGTCCAAAAGAATAAAAGCCATTGAGGGCACAGCCATTGTTTTGTGCTTGTATACTTACGGTACAAAATAGTACCAGTAAGAAAAGTGTTAATTTGTTTGTTAGAAGTTTTTTCATTGATTTATTGATTTAAGTTTTTTAGGGATTGTTGGGCTTTTGCTTTTTGGGCATCGCTTTTTTTAGGGTCTGTAAGCATTTTTTCATAAACAGCTTTGAGTTTTGCTTTACTTAATTTTTGACCTGTCATTTTTACTTGAGCAGCTTTATGTTTTTGAAAAGCCTCCTTATTGATCTTAGGAGTTGTTACCTGTACAGCTTGAGGTACTGTTTGGGGAGATGATTTGAGTGCTTCAATTTTTTGTTGAAAAGCCTTATTTTGTTGTGCTTGACTATTTGTTGGAAATAAGAATAAACAACAGCCTATCCCTATAGCTCCCATTAGGACTTTGATTTTTTGTTTGATCATAGTAGATTAAAATTTAAGTGAATTGAATTGATGATTTTAATAGTAATTTAAATATTTGATTATCAGTTAGTTATTGGTATGATTTTAATGTTTTGCTTGGGCTAAATATTGTTATAAATAGGTGTAAATGGAGTAAATGTTATTTAAGAACGCAAATATATGTATTTGTGCGGTTTTTACATGATTTTTTATAAAATATATTTAGAGTTTGGTTAAGAGTATGTTATGTGAATAATAACTAACAAGATTTTTGCTCTTTTTGCGAAGGTTTTTTCTCAAAAGCTAGATATAGATTAAGAAGACTTTTTTGAAATTATTTTCATATATTGCATTTACTTTTCTTGAAAATCTTAAATTCTCTATTTATGAAAAAGCAATATCTGCTCTTATGCTCCTTTATTTTTGTTTTCTTATTTGTGGTGAATAGCTGTAAGGAAGAACCTATGGATATGGACGATGATATGACAATGGTGGAAGATGATGATACAACGATGATGGAAGACGATGATACGATGATGGTGAATGAGGATACGACCAATAATGATCCTATCATTTACCCAGATGCCATTCCTGCAACGCCCCAAAATATAGGAGATGCTGCCGCTGGATGGGATTATCTACGATATGCCAATTATGTAGGTGGTGGATTTCCATTCGATTTGGTCGATATATTCTTTGGAGCAAATACAACCAATGTACTCAATAGGGAAGGAGATAATGCTACTTTAGGTGCTGCTTTGACCGCTTACGATGCATCCAATGGCGTACGTACCGTCACCAACAACTGTTTCTCTTGTCATGGGGGCTATCTCAATGGCGAATATGTGATGGGATTGGGCAATAGTTTGATTGACCTCACGGGTTCACAAGAATCCATTTTTATTTTATTGGAAAATTATATTAAAAACAACTATGGGGAAGACTCTCCTGAATGGGAAAATTATGAGCCATTTGGACGAGGTTTTAAAGCTGTTTCCCCTTATGTCGTGACAGACTTTGCAGGAGTCAATTCCGCTTTTGATTTAGAAAGAGCAGCCGTTGCTCACCGAAATTTGGATTATACTTGGAATGAAACCCCACAGTTTGAATTGCCCAACGATGTAGTGGCATCAGATGTTCCTGCTTGGTGGTTGTTGAAAAAGAAAAATGCGTTGTACTATACAGGAGTCGGACGAGGTGACTTTACGAAGTTATTGATGCAAACGTCCGTAGTGGGGATAACAGATAGTACAGAAGCGAGAAATATCAATGAGAACTTTGATGATGTACTTGCCTTTATTATGTCTATCGAACCGCCCGTTTATCCAGAAGCAATTGACGAAGATTTGCGTTTACAAGGCGAGACGGTTTTCAATAACAATTGTCAAGCCTGTCATGGAACCTATGGCGAAAATGAAACCTATCCCAATCGCTTGATTTCTACCGACATAGTGGGAACAGACCCCGTGTATGCAGAACGATTTTTTAATGATGGTTTGGTAAATTGGTTCAATGAGGGCTGGTTTGGAACAACTCCAGGTGATGCGGAATTGGTGGTGGAAAAGGCCTATATCGCACCGCCTTTAGATGGTGTTTGGGCGACTGCTCCCTATTTGCACAACGGTTCTATTCCCAATCTTTATACTTTGCTCAATAGTGCTGAACGCCCTGTTTATTGGGAACGTACTTTTGATAGCAACGATTATGATATGCAAAATGTGGGCTGGAATTATACGGAACAAATGGCTGGTGGTGACTCCAAAATTTATGATACGACTATCAATGGATATGGCAATCAAGGACATACGTTTGGGGATGGATTGAGTGAAGAGGATCGTTTGGCTTTGATCGAATATTTGAAGAGTCTTTAGATTGGGTGACTGGTGACGAGTGACTGGTGACTGGTGACTGGTGACAAGTGACTGGTGACGAGTGACGAGTGACGAGTGACGAGTGACGAGTGACGAGTGACGAGTGAAATTTTATGGGATAGCAAATTAAAATAAAAAAGGTGGAGGCAATTATAAATGAAATTTTTAGAGATACTGCATTTACAGACAATGAAATACAGCATGTATTAACAAAAGTGGACAAAATAACACTTAAAAAGAAAGAGTTTCTTTTAAGATCAGGAGAAGAAGTGGATGCAATCTATTACATTCATAGTGGTTGTTTGCGAAACTATTTTAGAGACGCTATGGGAAAAG
>JAHDBB010000710.1 GCA_020630635.1 Chitinophagales bacterium | reverse complement strand
TCCTCAACCATCTAGACCTGATAGTAGTGGTATCGCTGTTAAAGCCAAGCCCACAAGTCAAAAAAGACTTGCGGTAGAGCCAAACAGCGATAAGAACGAATAGCAGGGAGACCCATTGCGATGAAAGAAGAACCTTTCTCTCCTAGCCAAAAATAGTACTCCGATTTTTATATTATGCTAAAATGTCGCCAGTCACTCGCTACTTCAACTAAATTCAATATACTGCCGAAGCCGTTGTAATTTCTCTTGAATATTCCTAAAAAGTCGATTGCGTTCCTTCTCACCAATCTTGCTAATCAAACTCGAACGCTTTATCATATTGTGAATATAAGATTCTACCCGTTTGCAAAAAGGCTCATTGGTCGTCATCAAATAATCCCCCGTATTGTAAATCATATAGGTTTTTTGCTTATCCGACCAACTAATCAAAATAGTGTTTTCCAACTGCATCCCTTCTGAATAATACAGCTCAAAATTGTTGCGATTGGTGGATTCTTGTGTACTCATCAATTTACCTCCTAAGATCGCTTGTTTCTTCAAATGAGCGACTAGTTCTTCGGTCTTTCCCAAAACCATCAAGGCATTCTCTTTATTCTTAAAAAATCCAGAATCCCAAGAATATTTGATGTGATGTAAGTGTCCATCTAAGGTATTATTGTTCCAGATTTCGATGGAAGGTAAGTGTACATAAGCCTCCAAAATCTTTTGCCCCATCTTTTGTAGTTCCTGATTCATGGCTCTAAGCATTCTATAAATAGTCGTATAATCAAAGGATAAAACCTCTGTCTCTTCTTCGGAAGCCCACAAAATACGAGCATAGAAGTAGGCTTTGAAGACCAATAATTCGGGAAAAAGGAAAAAGTAAAAACTGGGAATATCTTTAGCCGTCAAGATCATTTTGCGCTCCTCAAAATTGGACATACTTTTGAACTCATTGTAAATGAAACTCAAATATGCCATAAAATCTGATCGGTCAAACTTTTGAAAATGGAAGTTAAGTGTCTGTAAACGAATGGCTTCGACTATCTCATCTAAAGAAATACCGAAATGTTGAGCAAGTGCATGGGCTTCGTCAAAAGTCAAGGCGGTTTCTCCTCGAATGCGTCGATATACACTATCGGTACTCATTGACAAAACTTGGGCTACTTCATCAACTAAAGAAACTTCTGGTTTGAGGGTGTTTTTGATAAGGTCAAAAAGGCGAATTTGGGGTTGCATCTTTAAGTTGTTTTTGCAAATATTAATACTTTTGCCTAAAAATAACAATTTTATTTGCAAATATTGCAAATATTAAACAGTTAAAATGATTTTCTCCTAAAAAAAACCTCATTTTTTAATCATTTCTATCAACTTTTTCAAAATATAATAAACTGCTTTTTTTTCCTCGAAAATTTAATTTTCATTACCTCTTGGACTTCTGTAAATTAGTTGCAACAAATTATCAACCTTCCCTACAAGCCCATTTTTTCCCAAACCAACATTCCCTATGTCACTATTTTAATAATCAAAGACTAAAAAAACTTTCTTAAATCTTAAAGCAAAAATTATGAAAAAGCCAACTATTTTGAACATATCCAATCCCCTCACACATCATTTGCCTCCGCCACCACCAGAGCGTTTGTTAGGCAATTTTTTTGAGGAACTTTATGACCGTCTACGTAATAATACACCTATTGAAAATGAAAAAGTCATTCCTAAAAAATAAAAATTGACAAAATGCCCCTAGTAGCTTTATTTAAATGTATGGTATGCTAAGAAAATAATAAGATAAACTACCGTATTTCATGACAATTGTAATACATTTGAAGCACAAAATTTAAATTACCTATCATGAAGTATTGGGGCATTTTTTTTCTCTTCACTCTTAATATTTGGGCGCAAAACACCACCTTGATTCAAGGTAAAATCTTTGACCAATCCAGTCAGATACCTTTAGATATGGTCTATGTGGTGGCAGTCGAAAACCAAGACATCACTTTTAGCAACGAACAAGGTATTTTTCAAATTACTGTCGAAAAACTTCCTGCCACTTTAAGTATTCAATACTTAGGTTATCTTCCTCAAAAAATTCAGATTACCCAATCTCAGTTTTTGAATATTGGACTTCAAGCAACCGATTTTCATATAGAAGAAATTGTTTTAACGTCATATAAAGGCGAGCAAAAGTTTTTAGAAATTCCTGCACCGATTTCCTTTTTAAGTCCCAAAGATTTAAGCAATAATAACCATACCAATATCGTCTCTGCCCTCAATCGAAGTACAGGTATTTTTATGCATTCTGGTGCATTGAATACCAATCGTCTCACTATTCGAGGTATTGGGTCTCGTTCTCTTTTTTCGACTACCAAAATACGAGCTTATTTCAATGATATTCCTTTGAGTAGCGGCGAAGTTGAAACGACCATTGAAGATATAGATCCTGCTCTTTTAGAACGAGTCGAAGT
>JAHDBB010000088.1 GCA_020630635.1 Chitinophagales bacterium | reverse complement strand
GCAAATGAGGGCTTAATGTTTTTAAATTTTGCCCGTTTTTGCACGGACTATTGTTCAAATAAAGTTTGTCAAACCTGTCAATCCCTCTATTAATATATTCAAGTAGAGATTCTTTGGCTGAGTGATTTGGAACTTGATAAATTTTATTTAATGGAATTTCACCATTATTAGCCTCCTCAAATTTTCTGGCATTTCTTTTTTTGTATTCTTTTAACTCGTTTACTCTATTTTGATTTAGGTCTGTTAACGTGTCAATTCTCTTGAGTTTATCAGAATAAAGAAGTAAATTCTTAATAACTATGCTTTGGATTATATCATAGTCTTTTTTATCAATAACTCCTTCTCGATTTTCCTTATCATTCTTAGTCCATTTAGCTTTTGTAATAGTTAACTCCTTTTGAAAGTCTTCATCTATATGTTCTTCCAACAAATCAAATGCTTCTTTCAATTTATGTTCTCCAATAAATTTGATTAAGCTTTTTCTTATATTTAAGGATTTAGTCATCTATTCTATGTTTTACTTCAAAACTTAATCTTCACCCATCCCATTGGAATCCCCTCGTTCGTCACAGTTCTAGTCAAAGGAAAATCTTTTTGTCCATCATTTCCTAAAAAGAACAGTTGCCAATATTTTTGAAAAACAGGTATTTCATCCGATTGTGAATCATCTTGTTTTCCTTCCCAATCATAGGCAAGTAATCCAATTGAATTATAGAAAAATGATTTCCCAAAACCAATACACATATAAGCTTCATTTGGAAGGACATTTTTTATTTTTAAATACAAATCCTCCAAAAAGTTTTGATAATTTCTAAATGACCGTCGTTCTTCCCCCTTGGCATTTTCAAATTGAGTGGACCAGTCCAAATAGTCAAGCTCTAATCCTATATTATGTCTATGAAAAATGTTGATGCGATGGAATAATTCCTCTAAACTCTTTTCACTATTCAAATAGTCTAATCCCGAATGGTTAAATTGAGGAATTATTTTTAATGAAAATTCAGCTTGACTTTCAGGTTCTATCGCTTCCAAATTGATAGGAATATTGATCTGTTTAGTATAATGCAATCTTTTGACAGCCTGAAAAATCGTTCGTTCCTCCTCCATCAAAGTCGAATCGCTTACTCTTAAATGATTAAAGTCACGTGGAAAATTTTTAGGTTCCTTTGTTAAAAAACCATCGATGATTCGATTAAATGTTCGTTTTAAGTCACGTCCTCCTTTTTGGTCAATCCGCTTTTTTAATTGTCGAATTTCAAACTTATCATCTCTACTTGGTCTAGCCTTTCGAGCTAGATATTCAATATCTTCCAATTCCCGCCGACACTTGTCATACACGTTAATCAATTCCCTCATAGCCTTATCAAAAGCCGCTTGTCCCTCTTTATTTTCAAGCATCCAATCATATAAAAGTGCTGCTTTGATACCTCCCTTTAGCGTACTGCCAGAGATATAAGGCTGACCATTATCCTTGACCATAGTCTTGATTTCTCGACGACGGTCTTCTCTCAGTCCATATTGTTTGATGGTTCGAAAAGCCTCATTCGTAGTATTCATTTCCATACGCTCAACCAAAAAATGCTTGAGGTTAAATTCCGAACGGTTGTTATTAAAGGAGCTATAAATACCATCAATATATTCTTTCATCAATCCCCCTTTGACTTTTTCTTTTTCTCCAATTTGTTTTACAATTGATGTTTTATCCAATAAATGGATACTATCTTGATTGTCATTAAAAATAAAGTCTGTGTACGGCGATAGCACTTCACCATCGCCAATAGATATAGGCGATAAAGTCTCTATTTGGATACGCCTCGATAGGATATGATTAGTGGGTTGCTTCATTGTATTCATAGTTTTTATGGATTGGGAGTGCAAAATTTTTCCCATTTCTTAAATAAGGCTTTTCGGGATGAATTGAAATAATACTTCCCTTGACTTCACCCTTAACCAACGCTCCTTCAGCTATCATTTTGATTCTTTGTAATCGACCGTCTCTTGCAGTATTCCTACCACCTCTTACAATCACTTTTCCTGTGAGTAGATTATTGTATTCTATCATTTGTCCTTTTTCGAATCCAAGCAAAGACATAGAAACTGATTGATGGGCACTTTTTTCTTGAAAAGAAAAGTTCATCTCCGCTTTTTCAACGCCCATTATTTGCCCACATCCTGTAGAAATAGATCCACCGATACCATCATCAGGAAGTATGTCAATGAGTAAATAAATCAAATTTTTTAATTTTTCATTGTGTGTCTGAAAATCCAATAAGAAAAAGAAATGCGGTTGAACAGACCATTGATTTACATTTGCCGACCGAAGGAATAAATCGGTTTGAAAAAAAATATTATTATCTTTTTTACGGGCGTGATCTGCAATCTTAGGTTGAGATTTCACCTCCATCAAACCGTCGATTTTTCGCCCAATTCTTGGGGATAAATCTTCGGGATGCAAAAGAAACTTCCCTTGAATTTTATAACATTTATATCGATCCCAATCCTTTGGGGCAATACCTTTTTCCCAGATGGTTTTAGATATATATTGCACTCGACTTACGGTTTTTCTTTCCACCATATCTTCAACTAAAAGGTTAAAGTGAACTGGTTTTGGAAAAAAGAAACAGCGTCGAACAAAATCTCCGTTCTCGAACAAATCCATACAATAGCTTCCTGAAGATATAGTTACTCCCCCGCTTTTAAAATACTCAATAAGCGGATTGACCATATCAGGAAACACCTTATTACATAACACTACCAATGCGGAAAACAATGTATCGCTATGAAAACATTCCGACGTTTGAGACAATGCTGTGTCATTATCTGGTGCAGTCGTCCCAAAATGAAATCGGGCATCAGCACTACACTTTAAAATAATCGCTTCCATATATTCGTATTAAGCTGACGCAAATTCAGTTTTCAAATTAGAGATCAATTGTTGAGTTTCATTGACAGGTTGAAGCGTTTCATATTTCATCGTTTTAGAATCAATCAATTTATAATCGACCTGTTCTATTGCCACTTTTACCTTTCCATATCCTCTCGATATAGATCCACCGATACCGTCATCTTGTAATAGTTGTAGGGCAAGTAATAAACTATTGAGGTGTTGATTTACCTTGTCGGAACTAGCGGTATCAGTTCCTTCGTCATAGATATTATAAACGAGTTCTAGTCCAAACCTTGCTCCAACTGGCACTCGCTCTAATTGTCGAGGATTGAGAGCTGTCCCTGTTTTACGATCAATTACATTCTCCCATTTACTATCCGTAAAAGCTTTGTTTTTAAATAAACCTTTATCCTCTTCGTTCTGTAAAAATGCATCTCTAACCAATAATCGTGTACGGTCAACATATTCTGCATTCGAATCCCCAGACCGACCAAATAATTCTATAATATGGTCACAATCTTCATCAGTGGTACTATTAGCGACAGCTGTTTTGTATTTCTCTAATTGAGCCTTATTACCCTTACCCGCATCAATAAGTTTATCAGCTAATCGCATTTCTACATTTCTATCTGATCGAGAAAAAAACAACGATCCTTCTACACTTGCTAAAAGTGAACGAAGTTTTCCCTTGATAGAACTACCTGGTATATATGGAACACCTTTAGCTGTCTTAATCACACTATTGTCGATGCCTCCGATGGTCAATGAGGATTTGGAACCTCCAAGGTGTAGTCCCGTTTGGGTTTCTAGATTCCCTTTGATTACTATTTTTCCTATTAATTTCATGATATAAAATTTTGTTTTTTGATTTCTAAATTTTAATTGTTGCGAACTTCTTCAAAATATCTATGATAAGCCATCAAATCAGTCATCAGAGCTTGAAATCCTTGAAAATGTTCAGGCGTATCTTTCATGCTTCCCATTAGCATAATGAAAAATAAAATCAGGTTTTGGGATTTGGAATGGGTCTGTCTAGCTGCCGTATATTGAAATAAAGGACGTAGCAACTTTATCTCATTTACATTGGTAGCACGCATCGCTTCATCATAAATTCGTCGAAACTGTGAACCTTTTACTCCTTCTTTGTTCATTTTGGTAAATGACTTTAGCTTCTCTTGAATTGCCCCATAATTGGAAACAAAAGTAGTTTTCATTTCCAATAGATTTTGACTTTTAAAAGGTGCTAATTTGTCTTTGATTTCTTTTTGTCGTTCGGCTGGGTTTAACTTTTTAGTATTGATTGCCTCTTGGTATTTGTGAATAGAAAGCAACGTTTGCATAGTATTCATAAAATCTGAAACCTCATATTTTCCATCTTCTAGTTTTTCCAATAATTGCATGATGAGGTAAATGAATTTGACAGATTCTAGATTCCGTTGTCTTGCTACCGTATAAGCCAAAAATGGTTTGACATGCCCTATTTTTGGCTGCTCAATTAAAAATTTATCATAAATATTCCTCAATTGAGTAGAGGTAATTCCTCTTGCATTTTGTCGCATAAAATTTTCCAAACCAGAGAGCGTAGGATTAGGATCATTTCCATTCCCTAAAGTGGATATACCAACAATTGTAGTTGCTCCTAAGTCACTATTGACCAATTGCTTTAATTTTTCTTCATCAGTTCTCGCAGAGGACAATACCTCATGATACTTGTGAAATCCCAGTAAGCACTGAATAAAATAATCATAACCTTTTTTAGTTTCGTCGTCTCCACGTTGTGCCGTCAGTTCAGTTAATTCATCAACCAAAAGCATAATGAACTTAGCTTCATCCCAAGGTTGTTTGGAAATCATCTGTGCAATTTGTGGGCGTTGAATCGTTAAATCCTCAGGATTATTGACATTTTGTACCAAATCAACTAGTTTTCGTAATTGACTAGACGTAATTCCTCTAACATTTTTTGAAATAAATTTTTCTAATTCATCAAAAATAGGTGAAGGGTTTTCCATGCTTTTCATCGTCAAAAGCACTTCCAAATCATAAGGCTGAAAATAGTTGTTGATTTCATTCCGAATGTCAAAAATCGTCTTTCTTTCTCTTTTAGATTTCTGTCTATTATACATAATTGAGACAAATGATTAACGGGTTAAAAATTCTGCAATACGAGCGGCTAAAGGATATTTCAAAGGATTGGACTCTGTCTCTTCGGGCTTGGTAAAGGCACTAATCAAGTCCATAGAAAAAGGTTTAACAAGTTTATCTGCCAATACTTTTTGATTTTTAGAATGCCTAATAAAATAAAATAAATGGGCAATGGAAGGTCCCATTCTTCGTTCAGAAACTTCTTCATACATCAATTTGTAGCCTTTAGCAGTAGAACGGATTTTTTCCAACGTACTACGTGGCTCGCCTTTTTCATTCACTAAGCTTTTTAACTCATCCGCTAGTTCAAGTGTAGCATTATATTCCAACCAATTCAAAACTTCTCCTAAGCAATTTATTTTATTTTTAGTTGCAATTTTTTTGGTCGGATATGTAAAGTATTTAGCGACATCCAATGCTTCTTGTGCTAAGTTGGCAAAGCGAGTTGTTGGGTAGGTCGATTCCAACATTACAATTGCACCAGAAATAGAAATAGGAAAGAGTTTTGCTAAAGTGGCAGGAATCCTTTTTCCATTAGCTTTAAAATCCTCTTGGATGTCTCTTTCTAGTTGTTGAGCTACTTCATTAAATTCTTGTTGTATCAATTTTGCCCAATACATGATAGCATCCCACCCCCCAACAAAAAAACAATCATCTCCACCTGAAAATACTGGATAAATATTGTCGGCAAATTTTACAGGAGCTTTATTAATATCCGCATTAGGAATAGAATGTGAAAGCATCGTTGTAATTTGACTTCCAAAAAAATCAGAAATCTTTTTAGATACTTTCTTTGCTTGATCATAATTCAGATGACTAAACAAACCGCCAAGGCTATCAACATCCATTTTTAAAATTCCTAATTTATTAGTACCAGTACGTTCTGCCGCAAATCCTGAGAGATAAGAAAATTCAAGAATAATATCATCCTGAGGTTTTAAAAGGCTTTCTCCTTTTTGTAGCCGTTTGACCATTTCTTTTTGAATAAAATGCTGGTAGTTATTAATTAAATCTTTTGACCAAGTGGGTAAGTCTCTAACGATATTTTTAAAAGCTGTATCTCCTTTGGTTAGTTGGTGATTAAAAATTAAAACACCCGATTCGTCAATTTTTAAATCGAGTGTTTTTTCTTCTGTTTTTGCCAAAGTTGTAATATCAAAGGTGTTAATTTTACGAATAAATTTAGTAATCCCCTTCCAATCAAAATTCTTTCTATTTTCTTCGAAGTAATAAGGTTCAAAGCCAAGGAGATGATTTCTAAATTTTTGGAGTTTGTCTCGTTCCGCTTGAAGGTTTAGTTTTTTCCAATAAAATCCAAAATTCTCTTGAATAGGTTTATCGGATTGAATTGGGATTTTAGAAATACTCAAATAGAAATTATACCTTCGACAAGTTTGGTCTATTTGGGTTTGAATCTCATCTAACTGTTCATCTGAAAAATCTTTTGCCATCAGATAAAAGTTTCCCCCTCCATTGTAGAAGATTTCGATATTGTCAGCACCAATTTTATCCACCACCATTTTTAATCCTATCATACTAATAGCTTGAATAAAAAATGACCTTCCTTTCAATGCACGTGCTGCACCACTTGATTTTACATTAAATATAAACTCCTGTATTCCCGAAATATCGCCTTTGAGGAAATATTGATAAGGTGGTTTTGATTGTTTATCACTCATTATTTTCATATTGACATTTACAAAGGACTAAAGGACTGGTTTACTACACTAAAGCGTATAGCCAAATCCCTCTGATTGAACCAAACTTATTTATTCTATTATCTTTTTTGGAGAGAAGTAATTTCCGTGTGTGTAGCTCTCCCCTAGTCTTCTCAGATGTGTTAGCTCTTTTCTGTTTGCTCAAATATAATAAAGGTCATTGATATGAAAAAATTTTGAAGGCGATTTGTGACAAGATACGTTAATGCTTGTACGACGTACAAGCATTTGAGGACGAACAGCAACGACGAGTTGATTATTTTGTTTCTTTTCATCCTAATTTTTGAAAGAAAACCGCAGGTTCATCCGTCTTATAATTGAACCCACAAGGCAAATACCTTTTATAGAAAATGCGAGCTAAAATATTCTTTTTTTTCACTTCTAAATTTGAATCATTATGCTCGAATTATCTACTTTGTTTTATGTCAAATTGGTCTTGGCTTTGATTGTTGGTTTCTTGGTGGCTCGTCGTTTGAAAGATGTCGTCTTGGCTTTTGTCTTTCGCTTTTTACCTGTGGGTGTGCGAGTTTCTACCAACTCTTTTAATATGCATACTCGACTTTCGACGGCAATTGGCTTTGCATTATTATTTGGTACGGCTGGACTTAGTTTGTGGGGGATGAATAGTTTACACAATCAATTTGCACCAACAAAAACACGAAAGGTCAAACCTATACATCAGTCTACTGGGTTTTCTTTTCAGCCGAGTCAACCCATTGTAGAAAGGAAAAAAGAAACGACTCCTATCGAATACGAAGAACCACAAGAAGTACCATCAACTAGAGTCCTTCAAAAACCATTGAGTGATTATTATTACATCCAAGTCAGTTCTTTTGCTTCTCTTAAAAATGCCAAGAAGTGCCTTCGACAATGGACTGGAAAAATAACTTTTGATTGTTGGATTGCTCAATCTGACCAAGATAATGTGCCTTTTAAAGTCTTGATTGGTCCTTTTCCGAGTAGAGACCAAGCCAAAAGTATTCGCAAACGCTATAACAGTATCAAAGGAAATGTTCGTAAAGCTGAAAACTTAGAGTTTTTACCCCAAGCTCAATAAGACAGCTTTTACCATATAAAATATTGCTTGCTTTTCTCAAATTAGGGTAGATTTCTTGCAGTCCTTTCATCTTGGAAGGGCTGCTTTTTTTTATATAAAAAAATCGCTTGCTGAACAAACGTCAACAAGCGATTTTAATGTACTTAAGACCTTGATTAATTGGATAATGCTCTCCTACAATATGGATAATCATAACCCAAACGTCAATGAGTTGTCGCAGTCCCCGTCTTATGGATTACTTGCAGTGAAAAAGGTTGGCTCATGGATAACGATGAAGAGTCGCAGTCCTCATCAATTGGATAATACTCTCCTACCAAAATGTAGGAATGAATGTTAAACTTTGTTATGAGTCACAGTCCCCATCATAATAGACATACTCTCCTACCTGGCACCCTGTATTTGAACTCTAACCTAGAATTGTCGCAGTCCCCATCGTAATAGACATACTCTCCTACCCCCAAAATGATTACTATCATAAGGTGAGAGTTAGTGGTCGCAGTCCCCATCGTAATAGACATACTCTCCTACCATGTCTTCAATCAGGTTACTAACAAGGGGAAGAAGGTCGCAGTCCCCATCGTAATAGACATACTCTCCTACTTCCAGATGCTTTCCACGCTGCCCACCGCCAATTGTCGCAGTCCCCATCGTAATAGACATACTCTCCTACCCTGACTTCTTATAAGTAACTGATAATAAGATAGATGAAAATATTTTTTTAACATAATTGGGAGCAAATAATGAATTTAGTTGCAAAATTATTATGTTAAATAGGCGATTTGACCTGTCACAGAGGGTCGGGCTTGGTGAATATTTTGCGACTTGATTTAAGTTAAAGTACTGATTTTCAGCGATTTAAGTGTTTTGCGACTTGTGTTAACATATTAGCATTTTAACGTTTTGAGAACTTTTTTTCAGCAGGTTATTTTAACAATGTATAAATTGCTGAAAAACAATTTTTTGCACGCAATAAATTGTTTTTCTACTTAACATAAGTTCAAAAAAAGCTATTTTTTAGGCGACGTTTACAAATAATTACAAACGACTACAAATGCGTAGCAGTGTGCATACATAATGGATTCAGAATAAAATTTGGGAGAATAGTATCGTACTTGCATCCCTTCCGCAAGCGGTTCATTCGCTTAAATGTTCACTGAACATTTATCTCAATTAAAAATTGAGAATCGCTTGTTCATTCTTCTTCACTTAACTGTATCATCAAAGTTGATTTTTCGCCAGTAAGTTCGGCTTTGTCGAGGGCATTGAATCCATAAATACGCATAGCTTGTATTTGATGTATTGCCATAGGTATTACAATAAGACTATCTTGTGGATTGCCTTTTTGCTTGAGCCAAGTCATTAAGTTATTTTCTAGTACATTCAAAGAACTTTCGCTAATTGTTCCTAAATATACGGACTTATTGATTCTGTCCAAGCCAGCGTCAATGATTTTTTTGCCCATCTTGGTGCGGAGACTATTATTAGAGATGTCATAACAAATGAGGTAAGGCATAAATGATAGGTTTTAGAAAGGCTGCAAACGGAGTGCTTGCAGCCTTTTGGTTTTTTTTAAAATTAATTTTTCAATCGTTCCAACGCAGCTAATACATGTGGTTCTAAACTGGGTTTTGTATCCTCTTCAAATTGATAGTAAGCAGCGTGCAATTGTGGATTATTGTGTAGTGCAGAATAACGTTTTATGGTTGGGTCTATGGATGCACAAAATACAATGCCAATAGTCGGATTGTCTTCGGGAGCTTTCCAACGGTCGTCAAACATACGAACATACATATCCAACTGTCCAATATCTCGATGACTCAAAGCACCTACTTTTAGTTCCAAAACGACAAAACATTTGAGTACAAAATGATAGCAAACCAAGTCTATAAAAAAGCGTTTGCCCGAGGCAGTAGCAATTTGCTTTTGGCGTGCCACAAAAGCAAAGCCATTGCCCAATTCCATAAGGAAGGTTTGGAGTTTGTTTACCAAAGCATCTTCGAGGTCTTTTTCGAGCAAGTGATTTTTTTGAGCAAAATCTAAAAACTCAAATAGATATAAATCTTTGAGCAAATACTTGACATTGGGTTTTCCTTCTTGGTCAAAAGGCTGTGGCGTATTAATGAGCCGTTCGTAATGTTTGGCTTTGATTTGACGGCGCAAATGTGTTGTACTCCATTGGTAATTGGCTGCCTCTTTGGTATAAAAATAGCGTTCGGCATCATCCTCTACTCGCAATAAAATTCGATAATGCGACCAACTCAAATTAGTTGCCAATAGAGCGTGGTCGGGGTAGGCGGTATAAAGCCGACACCAAGTTTGAAGTGCCGTATAAGAATACTGTTTTCCATAATTATGAAGTAATCGCTGGGCAATGGTTTCTAGTAAATCTTTGCAGTCGAGTTTGTCCATTTGATGTGTGGCAAGGGTGAGCAATTGCCCAATTTGCCAGTAGGCTTCTATTTTCAAAAAGCGCATTTTGTGGGTATAACCCAAATGAATTGGAGCGACCCAAGTTTCGATTTGTTGATACAATTCGGTATGGTTTGATGTTGACATAAGCAATATTTTAATTTTAATGGTTTTAGAATATTGCTTGCTGATTTGAAGGGTTTCACGCAAGCTAAAGCTTGCGCCACTATACTACTGGCTGCGGATACGCTGGGCGAGTAAGCCTGCCAAATAGTAGATTTGGTTTTTGGTAGATGCTTCTCGGTT
Organism: Chitinophagales bacterium; assembly: GCA_020630635.1. Classification (GTDB taxonomy): domain Bacteria; phylum Bacteroidota; class Bacteroidia; order Chitinophagales; family UBA2359; genus JAHDBB01. The sequence continues at coordinate 4,923 of JAHDBB010000088.1, read as the reverse complement.
TAGAAATTTGATGGGCTTTTTTAGAAAATCATTGAATAAGGGAATGATATATGCCTTGCCCGTTTTGTTAAGAAAAATACCATGCTGATTCGTCGTAAAAAATCGAGAATCGAGTTTATTTTGAAAACATTGTTCGATAAGCAATAAATCTACCCAAGGACGAAAGGGTTCTATCAGGTCAAAAGCCAAAGTCGGTTTGGTGTATTCGTCAGCATGGAAAATTCCTAAATAAGGATCGAGTCCTGCTGCAAAAATACCACTTTCAACAACTGAATATAACATACCATAGAGATAGTTGACGGCTGCATTGAAAATGTCTTCGGCTGGTCGGCGGCTGCGTTTCTGAAAAACGTATTTTCGGGGCAATGCCCCGCCTAGACTTTGCCAATAGATACGAGCAATACTACCTTCTATACCCATGATATTGTTTCGTGCAAATTCTGGTAATTGATTTCGATGATTGCTAAAACTTTTTTGGTTTTGCTTGATTTGGCTACTGCTTCGCTTGAGTGCAGCTAAAGCACGTAAGCGATTGCGTTTGATAAAGTCCAAATTGTACAATTGTCCTGCTGTTTTGAGTTCAAACAAGTCCAGCATCCAATCGCAAGCATCGGTACTTTCCAAAAATTTGACTTGTTGGCGGCGCAAGGTGGCAATACTTTCAAAGTAAGGACTCCACAAACGAGCTTTGGCTTTGCCGATTCGGTCAAAAAACAAAATTGGCAAACGATGTTGTATTGCCAAACTCACAGCTTCGGTACTCAACAATATACTGGAAGTGATGGCTATACTACTTAACTTATTGGGACTGATGGTTCTACTCCCCTTCTTTCCAACAATATGAAAAGAGCCACCTTTTTTGGTGAGTTTAATCCCTTTGGTGTCTAATACTAATTGCATTTGATTTGTGTTGGTATGTCTATGTGTTGGTGTGTTTACGGAAGCTCTACACATAAACACGTAGATACATTATATATTATATGGAAATCCTCGCCAGCTTACACAGCCAAATTCCTCTTGAGGTGGATTGATGGCTTCGTAGAAAATGTCTTTGAGTTCTTGATAGACATCACTTTGCTTGCCCATGACAAAGCCCGCAAAGTTGAGCCGTCCTCGGACTTGTTGTTTAAAATCTTCGACCCAGCGGGTTTGGAGACGACCTTGCTCATTTTGCGCCCAAAAGACTTCTTTGAGTTTTTGAATGTCTTGATGAAGACCTGGTAAGTAGTCAGGTGCAAGCAAGACTTTGTCTCGAACGACTAAGCCTGTGACGATTTTTTCTTCGTTGGGTTTAAAGATTTTGAGTTTACGCTCGTTGATTTGGAATTCGTGTTTTTTGATGAGGCTTCTAACCGAATTAAGCTTCTCGGCATGAATAGCAGTTTTGGACGAAAAACTCATATCGTCGGCATAGCGAGTATATGTCCACAACATATCTTTAGAAAACTGAATCAAGGATTCATCCAATCCTCGGCATGCCAAATTGGAAAGGGCTGGCGATGTGGGAGCTCCCATCGGCAAGCGACCATTGAAGGTACAGAGATCTGCCAAAATATTGGGCAATTCTCGTTTGAACGAAAAAGGTTTACCACAAAAAATTTGTATAATCTGTTCTTTGGTAACGCTGTGAAAGAAGTTCTTTAAATCAATATTGAGCAAGTATTTCTTACCGATGTGTTTGCGGGCATTGGTGAGAACATTGCGGCGGTCGTCGTCGTTGCGGACACCTAAGATAAAACCATAGGCGGCACTCGACTTTTCAAAATAATAAACACTTTGTAAATACACATTGAGCCGACTCAAAACGGTTTTGAGTTCGCTGTAAGGATCTTCGATAGTACGGTTACTGCCATCTTTCTTAGGAACTTGGAAGGTTTTGTAGCGAGGATTTTGCGCCAATTGCATCAATTGTCGTTGGTCAATTTTAAGCAACTGACAAAGTCCACGCAGCGAGCGCAGACTGCAAAATATACGCTTGTAATGTTGATACCGTTCACGGGTACGCTTATCCATAATGTGAAGAGTTTTAATGAAAAAATACATTGCCGCTTTCTTCATCTATATCACGTATGGAACGGTTACTTTCTTTCAGGTAGGAGTGTATTTTTTTAGACCTCATCAATTGGATAATACTCTCCTACGCTACGGTTGGGGGCGTCCTGGACAGTACTATAAGCTGTCGCAGTCCTCGTTATTTATGGAATACTCTCCTACTAGAATCTGGAAATTGGTTTGTCGTTGTTACTGTGTCGCAGTCCCCGTCATTTATGGAATACTCTCCTACCGTATGATCACAGATCAAAAAAAGCAGAAACTCAGTCGCAGTCCCCGTCATTTATGGAATACTCTCCTACGGCCAATGGCATTCTTTCTATGATCAGCGACAATGGTCGCAGTCCCCGTCATTTATGGAATACTCTCCTACTTATGAGTGCCCATAGGATACTCAACGACATCTGTCGCAGTCCCCGTCATTTATGGAATACTCTCCTACTATTATAGCACACCGCTAGGAGATAAAGTGTACAGTCGCAGTCCCCGTCATTTATGGAATACTCTCCTACATTTTTATGGATGCAAACACATTTCGTGATCAAGCGTCGCAGTCCCCGTCATTTATGGAATACTCTCCTACTTGTTCACCTTTTAAATGTTTATTTATGGAAAAGTCGCAGTCCCCGTCATTTATGGAATACTCTCCTACTTACAAAGTTTGGGCTACAAAAAATAATGGTAAAACGTCGCAGTCCCCGTCATTTATGGAATACTCTCCTACAACAATTAAAAATCTTAATTAAAATGAAAGATTAAAGTCGCAGTCCCCGTCATTTATGGAATACTCTCCTACTTGTTGACCTATGCAAATCCAGCATCTTATAACTGTCGCAGTCCCCGTCATTTATGGAATACTCTCCTACTTTTTTGACCATAACTACCTAAGGATGAAAAAAATGTCGCAGTCCCCGTCATTTATGGAATACTCTCCTACATCACCTTTAAAACTTTAATGTTATGAATCAAACAGTCGCAGTCCCCGTCATTTATGGAATACTCTCCTACATGTTATGGAACAATTCTTTTCTTTTATGGAACAATGTCGCAGTCCCCGTCATTTATGGAATACTCTCCTACTTTGTTAATAAAAATAGATTTTAAAAGATGAAGAAATGTCGCAGTCCCCGTCATTTATGGAATACTCTCCTACCCTGACTTCTTATAAGTGACTGATAATAAGATAAATGAAAATATTTTTTTAACATAATTGGGTGCAAAAAATGAATTTTGCTGCAAAATTATTATGTTAAATAGGAAGTTTTGCCTGTCACAGAGGGTCGGGTTTGGTGAATATTTTGCGACTTGATTTGAGTTAAAGTACTGATTTACAGCAGTTTGAGTATTTTGCGACTTGTGTTAACACATTAGAGTTTTAACGTTTTGAGAACTTTTTTTCAGCAGGTCTTTTTAACATTATATAATCTGCTGAAAAACAATTTTTTGCGTGCAAAAAATTGTTTTCCTACTTAACATAAGTTCAAAAAAGGTCATTTTTTAAGCGACGTTTACAAGTAATTACAAACGACTACAAATGTGTAGTAGTGTGCATACATAATGGATTCAGAATAAAATTTGGGAGAATAGTATCGTACTTGCATCCCTTCCGCAAGCGGTTCATTCGCTTAAATGTTCACTGAACATTTATCTCAATTAAAAATTGAGAATCGCTCGTTCATAAAATAATATTTGGCAGTTTTAACCGTAATTCAAAGAACATCATTCTCTGTTTAAAATGAGAATTTAGACCAAATATAATAAAATGCTCTAATTCTATCGCCATTGTTTTACAATGACTTCTTAGTCTTGCACTATTTTAAGTCTATATTTTGTATGAACTAAATCCCTTTTTAATAAGAGGAGTTCCTTCAATAACAATAGCAGTTTTTTGAATGTAAAGTTACATTTTTACTCATTTGAAATATTCTTTTTAATAAAAGTGTAAATGAGTAGTACTATTTTTTCAGCTTATGAAAATCCAAATTTTGCTTCGGATCTTCTATATGCAGTTTTCCATCTTCAAATTTGACTTTATTATTCCCTACTGAAATGGTTTGTCCCGTAGCTAATAACTGCTTATCGTATTTGGTCAATTCGATGCCTTTGATGTGTGTGATATTTTCTAGTTCCGTTTGTAAAGAGCTATTGATTTCTCCAATATTTAGAGATTCTTTAGCTGCTAATTGTGCCAATCGTTCTTTGTTGAATCGTTTGATTTTCTCTTTTTCAAAAACTAAAATTTCCTTGCCTTTTAGGATGAAAGCTTCTCCTTTTTGGAGCAGTTGAATAAATTGATTCTTCGGAATACCATTGGTGATATTGATAGTTTTCATGTTTATGAATTTAATTTTATTTGTTGTTGATTTTGGACTTCGTTTTGTAAGGGAATTGCTCGTTCGATTTTAGCATCATAAACAGAAGCGTCATTTTCTAAGCCTGTTCTGCTACGCTCTATATTTTCATTGTATTGTTTGGCAATTTGTATCGCCTCGTTATTGGGAAAGCGGTTTAAATCATGGAGCAATTCTTTGTTTCCATTGTCATCTTGGAAACTGAAATTGATTTTGTTCTCATCTTTAGTCAGGACGATTTTATTGGAGGTGCTTTCACTTTGGACGAGTTTTGACTTTAGGTTTTCTCGCTGTGCTAAAACAACATCCGTGCTATACCTACGCTGGTATTCAGCATCCAAATTGACTTTTTGATTGATGGTTTTAATGGTCTCAGGTCGGAAGTTATTCCAGTATTCTTTTGGATTGGGGCTATTTTGATAATGGATTTGTAATTGTACTTTGGGTAAGCCATTGACCTTTTCGCCTGTTTTTTCAAGACTCGCTTGCAGCCCTACTCTACTGAGTTTTTGATTGAAGT
>JAHDBB010000709.1 GCA_020630635.1 Chitinophagales bacterium | reverse complement strand
ATAAGGCGAAAGAACATTTTTTTGGTTCATTTTTTACATGTTCTGAAAATCCTAATCTTTTTTAGTGTTATTCTTTGAGCATCTATTTGGTCAAAGAATTTTTTTTAGAGAAGCGAAAGGTTAACTGCTTCGTCGTGTTGGAAAGTCCCGCTATCCGTTCTTATCGCTATTGCCTTACCACAACCCACGCCAGCACACAACATAGCGATACCACTACTATCGGGGCTATTTTGGAAAGGTCAGAACGCTTCACGAACGGAACCGTTTTAGAATTTTGGATTTTTATATTAAAATTTAATCCATTCGGGGCTAGTTCTTTGAGGTCTTAACCTATGGTAAGTGAGCCGTTTTAGACAGTAGGAAACTTTTTGCAAAAACATAATACCCACCCTCCAAAGTGACACTTTCCAACACAGAGGTCATAATGAGGTAATTACCTAAATCCTTAGAACACTTTGCTCTTTACCCAATCCTTTAGGATGGGGAATAAGCACTCTTACTGGCACTAAGAAGTACATTCCAAACCCAACTAGACCCGATAGCAGTGGTATTGCTGCTTGAAGCCTTGTAAGATGCAAGGCATTTTCAAAATGCCCTGCATCTAAGCCAAGCTAGCAGCAATAAGAACGAATAGCGGGGAGACCCATCACGACGAAGCACCATTCATTCTCTCCAAATCAACCTTTTGAAAAAAGGAACCAAAGAGAAAGTCACCAGCTACTTGTCATCTGTCACTAAGCCACTTATCACCCGTCTCTCGTCACCAAAAGGACGAACAGAGCCGAAAAGTCCCACTTTTGGAATGCCAACTTTTTAAAAATGACTATATTTGCACCCCCAAAATAAATCAATCCATTATAATATATGAAAATTGCAGTAATCGGAACAGGATATGTTGGTCTAGTAACAGGAACTTGCTTTGCAGAAAGTGGCAACGATGTGATCTGTGTAGACATTGATGAAAAAAAAGTGGCAGCCCTCAAAGCAGGAGAGGTTCCCATCTATGAACCCAACCTAGATGTCATGTTGGAAAGAAATATCCGACAAGGACGCATCCACTTTACCACCAACTTAGTCGAAGGAATCGAAGAAGCACAAGTTATTTTCTTAGCCCTTCCAACACCACCAGGCGAAGACGGTTCGGCAGACTTATCCTATGTATTAAATGTAGCCCAAGACTTAGGCGATTTGATCAAAGAATACAAAGTCATCGTCAATAAAAGCACCGTTCCTGTAGGAACCGCAGACTTAGTAAGAGAAGTCATCGAAGCCAAAACATCCATACCATTCGATGTGGTTTCCAATCCAGAGTTTTTGAGAGAAGGAGCCGCCGTTAGTGACTTTATGAAGCCCGACAGAATCGTCGTAGGAACGAGTTCAGACAAAGCCCGTCAAGTGATGAAAACACTTTACGAACCCTTTGTACGTCAAGGCAATCCCATCTTTTTTATGGACGAACGCTCGTCAGAATTAACCAAGTACGCTGCCAACTCTTATTTGGCAACCCGTATCTCCTTTATGAACGAAATGGCAAATATGTGCGAAAAATTAGGCGCAGATGTCGATATGGTTCGTTTAGGAATGGGAAGCGACTCAAGAATTGGCAAAAGATTCTTATTTGCAGGTATCGGTTATGGTGGAAGCTGTTTCCCCAAAGATGTCATGGCCTTACAAAGAACCTCCAAAAAAGAAGGCTACGACTTCCAAATCCTCAATTCAGTCATTGATGTCAATCAATTGCAAAGAGAGCGATTCTTCCAAAAAATCCACGACTTTTACAAAGGCGACTTAAAAGGAAAGAAAATTGCTTTGTGGGGATTGGCATTCAAACCCAATACCGACGACATTCGAGAAGCACCTGCTACATACATCATTGACGAGCTATTAAAAGCAGGCGCAACCGTTTCAGCTTATGATCCAGAAGCGATGGAAAACGTAAAAGCTATTTACGGTGATAAAGTCGAATTTTGCGAAGACCAATACAGCGCATTGACCGATGCAGACGCTTTAGTGATCGTAACCGAATGGCACGTATTCCGCACCCCAGATTTTGACAAAATTGCCAATTCGCTGAAAGAAAAAGTCATCTTTGATGGACGAAACATCTATCACGTTCACGAAATGAAAGAAAAAGGCTTTTATTACAACAGCATTGGAAGAGAAACCATCTCTTTTGTCAATGAAAAAATCAATTAATCTGTTATCATAATACAATATTAACATGTTTAAACGTTGTTTTCTTATTATCCAACCAATGAGAAAACAGCGTTTTTATTTTTAGCTTTTGATGAAATGGACGTAGTAAAATGAAGAACTCTTTGTGTCTAAATCAGAACCGAAAAAGAAGCGTAGGCTTGCTAAATTTCGGTAGCGGGGCGATGGCTTTGAGAAAGGAACGTATGATTGAGCGAGATTTTACTTTGGGGTCGCCCAGACCTTTTTATCGACTGAAAAAGAAAGGCC
>JAHDBB010000708.1 GCA_020630635.1 Chitinophagales bacterium | reverse complement strand
CTGGAAAGTCCCGCTATCCGTTCTTATCGCTATTGCCTTGCCACAACCCACGCCACCACACAACATAGCGATACCACTCCTATCGGGGCTATTTTTGAAGGAACAGAACCCTTGCATCCATTCTCCTTGTAAATTTTCAAAAAACACAAAAGAGTCACCCGTCACTTGTCACTTTTTACCTACAAACCATCACTATGATTTACAGAAGCCGAGCACCTTTAAGGATTGGATTAGCAGGTGGAGGAACAGACGTTAGCCCCTTTTCAGACCGATATGGCGGCTTCATCCTCAATGCCACCCTCAACCTTTACGCTTTCGCTTCCATCATTCCTCGAAACGACAACAAAATCATCATTCATGCCGTTGATAGACAAGAGCGTTACGAATTAGAAAGTACAGACTTTTTAGAGATTACAGGACAATTAGACTTACAACGAGGCATTTATAATCGCATCGTCAAAGAGTTCACGCAAAAACCCTTATCTTTTGAGCTAACGACCTATATGGATGTTCCGTCTGGTTCTGGTTTAGGTTCCTCTTCTACCTTAGTAGTTGCCATCATAGGCGCATTTGTCGAATGGCTCAAACTCCCCTTAGGCGAATACGATATTGCACAATTAGCGTATAGTATTGAACGAGAGGACTTAGGCATGGCAGGCGGCAAACAAGACCAATATGCAGCCACTTTTGGAGGCATCAACTTTATGGAATTTCACCAAGACAACAAAGTCATTGTCAATCCTTTACGCATCAAAAGCGAGTTCTTGAATGAGTTAGAGTTTCATTTACTACTCTACTACACCAAAACCAGCAGAGAGTCCGCCAAGATTATCGAAGAACAAAGCCAAAATGTACAAAACAACGAGCAAATCGTTTTAGAAGCGACCCAAAATCTCAAAAAGCAGGCATCCCTGATGAAAGAAGCCCTATTAAAAGGAGAGTTTTCCAAGATAGGCGAAATCCTCGATTTTGGATGGCAAAACAAAAAACGCATGGCGAGTAAAATCTCGAATCCCAAGATAGATACCATCTATGAAAAGGCAATAAAAGCAGGAGCAACAGGCGGTAAAATCTCTGGAGCAGGTGGAGGCGGATTTATGATATTTTATTGCCCCAACAATACCCGTTATCAAGTGATGGAAGTACTCAACAGCTTAGGCGGCTACATGCAACGTTATAATTTTATCGAAAAAGGAATCACCACTTGGACCAGCAAATAATCATAAGAAAAAACTTCTCCGACGCTTTACAATTGAAACAACAACTACTCAATGATGAGCAAGTATTGTTAAAAATAGAGCAGATCGCCACACAAATTATCCAATGCTACCAAAACAAGGGTAAGGTTTTATTTTGTGGAAATGGAGGCAGTGCTGCCGACGCACAACACCTATCCACAGAATTATCAGGTCGATATTATTATGACCGTCCCCCCTTATTTGCCGAAGCCTTACACGTCAACACCTCCTATATTACTGCCGTTTCCAACGACTATTCCTACGATGAAGTCTATGCTCGACTCCTAAAAGCATTTGGACAAAAGGGCGATATTTTGATAGCCTTATCCACTTCTGGCAATTCAAAAAACGTAGTGAGAGCTTTAGAAGTTGCCCAAGAATTAGAGATGATCACCGTCGGTTTGACGGGCGAGACAGGCGGCAAGATGCGTTCCTTATGCCAACACCTCATCCAAGTTCCTTCTATAGATACTCCAAGAATCCAAGAATGCCATATGTTGATTGGGCATATACTTTGCGAAATAGTCGAAAAGACGCTTTTTCCTAAGCAATGTTAAAAAAATATTCCAATATACCAGTCTGTAAAATTTTCTTTCTGTATCAGATTTTTATGATGGGGCTTCTTATATCCTGTCATCCGACTGAAAGAAAGCCAGTAAATCCTTCCGTAGATAGCCATCAAGATCAGAAAATTGAACAGACTTTACAAAATGATTCTATCCAATCAACATACATTGATACCTCAAGACTATTTGATGCCTTTTATCATCAGCTTCATGTCCCCAATAAAAAAGCACTTGGAAAAGATTTCTACTATCAATCCCCAAGATACATTTACGATGATCCATCGGGAAAATGGAACATAACAGAAAGGCCTAAAAATATTTTCACTTATCGAAACACATTTTTAGAGGTCGAATATAAGAATCATTCAGAGGCATTTAGAATTGACTTTGTAAAGAAAGATGAGATCATAACTTTGGATTTAGATGAGTTAAATCCTTATGCAGATAAGCAAAATAAAAAGTATCGTGGACCTAATACTTCTTCGCCTGACGGGATAGAAAACCATAGACACAATTTATCGTTCAAAGAATTGGTAAATCGATGTGATGAGTACTATACCAATAATACCGTATGGGAGAGTAATGAGGACTATGTTTCTGTCATTTTTGAAATGATTGCCTTTAAAAATCAACAAAAGATAGGAAACTTAAAATCTATCTGGGTGTT
>JAHDBB010000087.1 GCA_020630635.1 Chitinophagales bacterium | reverse complement strand
ACCTGCCTGTCACGCAGGGGGTCGCGAGTTCGAGTCTCGTCCAGACCGCAAAAGCTCCATCTTGTTTAAGATGGAGCTTTTTTTATTTATACAACTCTCCACAATTTTTTTCTCTTACCTTGATTGTCGTATTCTTACCTCTTTCCTTTATAAAAAACTAATAAGTCTTTTTTTTCTTTTTTAAATTCTATATTTAAGCACTCTTTTACAAATACACAACTTAAACACAACATAATCAGGCTTACATCCAATACCAACAATATTTTTTTTGTTGGATAGCCTTCCCTTTTAATAAGGTAAATTACATTTCTAAAAATGTGCTAGGAATGCTTTGTCTTATGATAACTGTTCTCAGTTTATTCATACCCTTTACTTCATACACTATACACTAACTCTTAATTTTTCAAAGACACCAAACTTTGGTTTCCCCAACTAAGGTTTAGTACCCCTTTTGTATCATTTTTCAAAAAATTGGTTTGAAAAATGCAGGAGACCTTTATGTCTTTAATATATTTAATATTTAAAAATATAATTTATTTTGTTATAAACTATTTCTTTAACCATAGATAGATGTCTTATTCATCAATAGTTTGCTTTTTAGGAGCGAAAGGTTCCATACTTCGTCGTGATGCATGGTCCCGCTATCCGTTCTCATTCGTGTCGCCTAGTCTTCTACCGCAAGTCTTTTCGACTTGTGGTCTAAAGCCTTACACACGAATACCACTACTATCGGGGCTAGTTGGGCAAGGTCTGAACTACTTACAACCAACCTCCCATAGTTTGTTAAAAGACTCACTTGATGAGACGACTATATCTAAAAAGAAAAATATTATTTTATTATGAGAACAAAAATACCTTTAACCAATGTAGTTACAAGGAAAAGGGCAACTCAACTATTAAGTTGCTGTCTTGTCTTTGTCACTATGCTCACCCAATTAGCTGCCCAAGATGCAGGTGTCATTGTTAATGAAAATATCAATGAGAGTGCTGCTGGTGCCGCTGACCCCACTATGTTCATTGCTGAAACGATGGAGTTTTGTGATGCAGATTATGGTACTATTGGACAATCAGAAGAAGGTCCAGACTTCCAATTCAATTTTCAAGTTCCTGCAGACCAAAGAATTGCTTGTGACTCTGCAAGCGTTACAGTTTGTAGAAGAGGAGATTTTGGAGGCAATGGTGAGTTCGTAAGAATTCTTGATGAAAATGGTAACATTTTAGTTACTATTCCAGGTACAGGAGGAAATGCCAATGACTGTAATCCTGTTCCTTTATGTAGTACCGTTAAAATTTCAGCAGCAGATCTAAATGAAAATCTGTGTGATGGAGTCTTGACTTTTGTATTTGAGACACCAGGTAATGTAGTAGGACAGAATCAAGGTAGTGAAGTCGATGCTGTCTGTGTTAATACTTCAGGCAATAATAATGGGGACTATGATAATGATGGAACCATCGAAGGAAACTGCGTTCAAGTAACTGATTTGAGCTGGGCAGTAGAACAAATTCCTGCTTCAATTACTACAACTAATCAGGATCTAGGTTGCTTGACAGCACCTATTAATCAAAGTATTGCCGTTACTGATTTATTTTCGGATTTAATGGTTGATAATTTTGGAGCAACTGCTGATTTTACACCAACAGGCAATCCTCAAGTAACAGTAACTGTTGATAATGGCGGAACTGTCAATGGAAATAATATCGAATTTACTAATCCTGGTTGTCATGAGATAATCTGGAATGTATTTTTAAATTGTCCTGGTCTTCCAACATCTTGTTATACCCCCCCTACTGATACTGCTTTTGTATTGGTAGCCGAAGAACCTGAGCCAGCCTTTACCTATGCAACACCTGCCTGTGTAGATGATGCTCTAAATCCAACCATTACCAGTCCTACTTATGTAGGTACTGTGGAAAGAGAATGGAGTATTGTCTCTGGTCCTGCTACGATTGATCCAATGACAGGAGCTGTTACCATTACAGGTTGTGGAGTTGTTCAAGTACAATTAGAAGAAACGATTCCCTACGATGCTTGCGATGATATTGCAGCAGGTGAATGTGTAGCAACTAGTGCTATTTTTGAGATAGCACCTGATGAAGTAATGCCTGCCATTACTTGCCCTCCGAATCAACTAAACTTAACCTGTACAGATGTTCTACCAGTAGGTGTTACGACCCAAGCAGCCTTTATTGGTTTAGGTGGTACTGCCACCGATAACTGTACAGCCGATGCTGATTTGACCGTTTCTTTTATGGATGATCTAACCATTGGTGACATTGATTTTTGTGTAGGCGGAACCATCACAAGAACCTATACCATCACCGATGAATGTATGAATCCAGCTACTTGTACACAAATGTTTACATTTGACCCTGATACAGAAGCACCTGTTTTCAATGAAGCCTTACCGATGGATATGAACTTGACTTGTACAGATGCCATCCCTCCAGCGGAAACATTAACAGCAACTGATAATTGTACCGATCCTCAAGTAGTAGTATTTGACGAAGTAGATGATATGGGAATGTGTCCTAATCCAAGAGTTATTACTCGTACTTGGACAGCAACAGATGATTGTAACAATCCTGTAACCCATACTCAAACGATTACTATTGCTCCTGATACACAGGCTCCAACTTTCAATGAAGCCCTACCAATGGATATGAATTTGACTTGTGTAGATGCCATTCCTCCCGCAGAAACATTGACTGTTTCTGACGACTGTGATATGAATCTTATGGTGGATTTTCAAGAAAACGACGATATGGGCGTTTGTCCTGATCCAAGAATCATTGTTCGTACTTGGTCTGCTATGGATGCTTGTAACAATCCTGTAATGCACACTCAAACAATCACGATTGCTCCTGATATGACACCTCCTACTATTACTTGCCCTCCTAATGATCCAACAGTCTATAATGTCGAAGCAGATATTCCTGTTGGTGTCACAGACTCAACAGCATTTGTAGTGCTTGGAGGAACCATTGATGAAAATTGTGGAGGAGTTACTGTTGAATTTATGGATGTAGTTGATCCTACTTGTCCTAATGCTGGTAATCAAGCAATCGTTACAAGAACTTATACCATTACTGATGAATGTGGTAACCCTTCAACTTGTACTCAAACATTCTTATATTCTTGTTGCCTTGCAGAAGCTGCTACTTTAACACCAATTGATGATATTTGTATTGGAGAAAGTGTGATGACCACAACAGACGGTATGGAAGCGATGGCTCCTGATTATGGTTATGATTTTGTATTGACTGATGCTAGTGGAGCTATTATCACAGGTCCTCAAGCGGGTGGATCATTTACCCCTGATACTCCTGGTGATTACTGTGTATATGGAGTCAGCTATCAAACTGCTACTGGCAATCCTGACTATACTAGTGGCAATATCACTACAACTACCCAACCTGCTGATTGTATTGACACTACCTCTGTTTGCTTTACAGTAGGAGATTTACCTAGTGTTTCTGTGGGTGCTTGTGCCGCTGGTCCTGCTCCAACAGCTACCTTCTTTGATGAAATTGGGGTATTCCCTCCTGGTGATGTAACTGATACTTTACCCGATATTTATGTGTTCTGTGAACCTGGCTGTGTCGAAGCTGTTGGTGCAGGTGGTACCGCTCCATATACTTATGAATGGTTTGAATTAAGTGATGCTTGTACTTATGATTTCAATGCTCCTATTGGAAATACCGCCAATCTTTCTGGCTTAGATAATGGTACTTATACGGTAGTGGTAACTGATGATATTGGATGTACTACTCAATATGAAGTAAAAGTATTCATTGATGAACCTCCTACTTTAACGGCTATTCCCGATACTTGTATCTGTCCTGGTGAATGTCTTGATTTAACAGGTACTTCTTTACCTGGTCCTGGTATCTGTAAAGAATATTGTGATGCTCCTCTACCGGTTTGTCTAGTGGATGATAACACCATCTTTACGGTATGCTTCACTTTTACCTATCCTTGGATTTCTGATCTAAATCTTATATTGCAAGACCCCAATGGTACTCAACTCACTTTAGTCTCTTCGGCTGCTTTCCCTAACTCTGATGATGATGGAATGATGTGCTTTACCAATGATGCTGCCGCTGGTAATGGTGTACTTCCTGGAGGAGCTCTTGATGCGCTTGACTGGAACAACTACCCTGATGGTACAGCAGATGCTGCTGGTTTGGGTATTGGTATCTCTGGAAATTGGTTCCCACAAGGAGGACAAGGTGCGTTCTCTATCTTCAATGGTGTGGATGCCAATAGTGGAACTTGGCAAGTTATCATCTTAGATGATTTAGTTGGAGAAGAAGGCTTCTTTAACAACTTCACACTGGATATTGTCAATCCTGATTGCTCTTATAGTGCAGATGTGGATATCAATCAAGACATCATTGATTTTATTCCTACTACTATTGAAACGGAACCCATCGAATGTGAAGAAATTGAAAACTGTACTGCCTCCTATCAATGGATTGGAGATGATGGTTTTGACTCTGGCGTACTTCCTATTGCCAATCCTTCAGATGCATTGGAAACTTTAGCTGCTGTAAATGTGTGTCCTGCCGCTGGTTCTACCGTTACCTATACCCTAACCGTTACGGATTGCTTTGGGTGTACTTCTACTGAAGAGGTCATCGTTGAAGTACCTGCTGAATTAATGGCTTTAGCTGAATCTAACAACTGTGGGGAATTAGATGTTACTTCTATTACTGGTGGGGTTGCTGACTATACCATTACTCTTGGATTACTTCCCGATGTAACAGATGCTCTCTTTACTGCTGGACCTTTTACAGATGCCTCTACTATGCCTGAATTTGGTCCTGGAGCTGCAACAACTCCTGCTAATGGATTACCAGAAGGGGATTATTATATTCAAATAGTAGATTCTAAAGGTTGTCCTTTAATCATTGGCCCTATTGCTGTTGAAGCATGTTGTGAAGACTATGATTTAGTTCCAGATCCTCAAAATTGTGCTTGGAATCAAGCAAATGTTTTAGCACCAACTATGAATCCTGTACCTATTGATTATTATATCTATCCTCAAGGAAATCCTTTCAATATTGGTTCAGAATTACAGACGAATCAAACAGGCATTTTTACTGGTTTAGCAGAAGGATTATATACTGTTTATGCAGTAGATGCAGATGGTTGTCCTTCTATGGGATTAGATGTAGAAGCCTATGATGAGTTAGTTATTTCTTCTGCTCCTGATTGTGATTATGGTTGTGCAAATATTACAGCTATAGGAGGGTTCACACAATTTAACCAGACTTATCAGTCTTTATATCCTCCGATGGACCCAATTGGTACAGCTAACTATACTTATGCCATTACTGATATGACAGGAAATGCTATACTAGATAATAATGGAAATCCTGTAGATCCCATCATTCAAAATACCGCAGCAGGTGAAGCGGAGTGGTGTGACTTGCCTTGTGGACAATATGAGGTAACTGCTATTGATGCAGCAAGTCCAGACGTTTATAACTATGTAGATGGTCCCTTTATGGGTTGTTTGGAAGATGGACCTAATGCCTGCCCTGGAGGATTTGCTGGTCCTTGTCAAGATGCGGGAGGAAATACTGCTGGCTGTATTCCTGATATTGTTAATGCGCCACCTCTATGTTTCAATGTAGATTTGACAGGACAAGGATATTCTAACTTAGGTCCAGGAGGTTCTCTTCTAGATGATCTGTGTATTACCTTGTATCACTCTTACTTAGGAGATTTAGATATTTTTATTACTTCTCCTGCTGGCACACAAGTTTCTATCTTAGAATTCAATTCAAATCCATTCGCTGGTACTCCAACCAATGCTCCTGCAATTGATGCGTGTTTTGCGGAGGGTGCTACACCTATAGATAATCTTCCTGGTAATGCAGAACCGATTACAGGAACTTATGGTCCTTGTTGTGGTTCTTCTTTTTCTGCATTTAATGGAGAAGATCCTAATGGTATTTGGCAACTTTGTTTTGTTGATAACTTAGCTTCGGATTATGGATATGTGGAAGATTGGAGCTTCTCTATTATAGATGGTTGTCAAGAGACTTTAACCTTTGAAGTATTCGATCCAATTACTATTGATACTACTAAAAACTGTGATGGAAGTGTACAAATCACAGGAAATGGTGGATATGCAGATGCTTGTTTTACCCCTGCCAATGGAGTACAAGGATTTACTTATACATTAGATCCTACTGGTTTAAATGTATCCAATACAACAGGTATTTTCTCAAGTGCTGACGCTCCTGCTGGTACCTATACATTTGAAATAAATGATAACAACCAAAATACTACTCCTGTTGCTGATTGTTCTGAGTCTTTGGAATTAAATATATGTGACCCATTAATGGGAATGGCTGAATCGAATGCTTGTGGAGAGTTGGATATTACCTCCATCACAGGTGGTGCTGACCCTAACAATGCTAACTTTATGCCTCCATTTACTGCTGGTTATAATGTTGTGATTGGTACGTCTAATGATGGTGGAACAACTTTAAATGCTCCAACTTATTCGGCAACTGGTTTGACTATATTTACAGGAGTTGAATTTGCTGCCAATATGAATGGTGTTCCAACCACAGGTTTAATAGGTGGAGATTATTATATACAAATAACGGATGAAAATGGTTGTCCATTAATAATTGGTCCTATAACAGTAGAACCTTGTTGTGTTGCCGAAGCCGCTTCTCTAACACCTATTAATGATATATGTCTTGGAGAGAGTGTAATGACCGCAACAGATGGTATGGAAGCAATGGCTCCTGATTATGGTTATGATTTTGTCTTGACTGATGCTAGTGGTGCAATCATTGCTGGTCCTCAAGCTGGTGGCTCTTTTACTCCTGACACTCCTGGTGATTACTGTGTTTATGGAGTCAGTTATCAAACAGCTACTGGGAATCCTGACTATACTAGTGGTAATATCTCTACAACTACGCAACCTGCTGATTGTATTGATACCACCTCTGTTTGTTTTACGGTTGGTGATTTACCTACCGTTTCGGTGGGCGCTTGTGCCGCTGGTCCTGCTCCTACTGCTACTTTCTTTGATGAAATTGGTGTATTCCCTCCTGGTGATGTAACAGATACTTTACCTGATATTTATGTTTTTTGTGAACCAGGTTGTGTTGAAGCTATAGGGGCTGGTGGAACAGCTCCATATACCTATGAATGGTTTGAATTAAGTGATGCTTGTACCTATGACTTCAATGCTCCGATTGGAAATACTGCTGATCTCTCTGGATTAGATAATGGGACTTATACTGTAGTGGTAACTGATGATATTGGATGTACTGCTGAATATGAAGTAAAAGTATTCATTGATGAACCTCCTACTTTAACGGCTATTCCAGATACTTGTATCTGTCCTGGTGAATGTCTTGACTTAACAGGTACTTCTTTACTAGGTCCTGGTATTTGTAAAGAATACTGTGATGCCCCTCTTCCTGTTTGTTTGGTAGATGATAACACAATCTTTACAGTATGCTTCACTTTTACCTACCCTTGGATTTCTGATCTTAACCTTATACTACAAGATCCCAATGGTACTCAACTCACTTTGGTCACTTCGGCTGCTTTCCCAAATGCTGATGATGATGGAATAATGTGTTTTACCAATGATGCCGCTGCTGGTAATGGAGTTCTTCCTGGAGGAGCTCTTGATGCCCTTGATTGGAACAACTACCCTGATGGTACAGCAGATGCTGCTGGTTTGGGTATTGGTATCTCTGGAAATTGGTTCCCACAAGGGGGACAAGGTGCTTTTTCTATCTTTAATGGAGTGGATGCCAATAGTGGTACTTGGCAAGTTATCATCTTAGATGATTTAGTTGGAGAAGAAGGTTTCTTTAACAACTTTACGTTGGATATTGTCAATCCTGATTGTTCTTATAGTGCAGATGTGGATATAAATCAAGACATTATTGATTTTGTTCCTACTACTATCGAAACAGAACCCATCGAATGTGAAGAAATTGAAAACTGTACGGCTTCTTACCAATGGATTGGTGATGATGGTTTTGACTCTGGCATACTTCCTATTGCCAATCCTTCAGATGCTTTGGAAACTTTAGCTGCTGTAAATGTGTGTCCTGCCGCTGGTTCTACCGTTACCTATACGCTAACCGTTACGGATTGCTTTGGGTGTACTTCTACTGAAGATGTAATCGTTGAAATACCTGCTGAATTAATGGCTATGGCTGAATCTAACAACTGTGGAGAATTAGATGTTACTTCCATTACGGGTGGAGTTACGGACTATACCATTACTATTGGATTGCTTTCTGATGTAACAGATGCTCTCTTTACTGCTGGACCTTTTACAGATGCTTCTACCATGCCGGAATTTAGTGATCTAACAGGTGGAGACTATTACATCCAGATAGTGGATTCTAAAAATTGCCCTCTAACCATTGGTCCTGTTACTGTAGAATCTTGTTGTGTTGCTGAAGCAGGGATGTTAGACCCCATCAATGATATTTGTATTGGAGATCAAGTTATAGCTTCGATAAATGGAAATGCAACTGATACAGATTATATAACAGAGTTTATTTTGACCGACCCAAGTGGTGTAATTATTGATGGTCCTAATACAACTGGCTCGTTTGTACCTACCGCTATTGGTAATTTCTGTATCTATGGTATTAACTATAATTCCGCTGATGGTAATGTAGACTATACAAGTGGTAATATCAATACAAGTACTCATCCGACAGCTTGTTTAGATACAACTTCTACCTGTTTTAATGTTATTGGCTTACCAATGGTAGATATTACTGGCTGTAACATGCCTATAGATTCATTTATTGTAGATGGTAATTATCCAGATGGTTCTGTTCAAGCATTACCAGAAGTATTTGTTTACTGTGAAGATAATATAGGCTGTGTAAATGCTACTGGAAGTGGAGGAACAGCTCCTTATACATATGAATGGAACCAATTAAATGATAACTGTTTATTCCCTAATGCACCTGTTGGTACAACAGCCAATTTAAGTGGTTTAACTACAGGAACTTATGAAGTAACAGTCATGGATGCACTTGGCTGTACAGTCAAAGATACAGTTAAAGTATTTATTGATACTCCACCTACGATTAACCTAAATAACGGAGGAGATAGCCTGGTTTATATTTGTCAAGGCAGTAACTTCAATATCCCAGCAGATGCTTTGCCTGGTCCTGATTTTTGTAAAGAATTCTGTGAAGGAGCATTACCACAATGTTTCATAGACAACACGTCGATTATTACTGTTTGTATCAATTTCCAACACACTTACATTTCAGATCTATCCTTTGACTTAGTTGCACCTGATGGAACCATTATTAATTTGGTAACAGCAGTATGTTGTCCCATTGATACAGATACACCTAATGACCAATTTAGCTTCTGTTTTACGAACGATACTAACGCTCCAGTTTTAGATTGGAACAATGGTATACCTCCTACTAATGGTAGTATATGGCAACCTACTAATGGAGCTGCTGTATTTAACTCGTTAGCAGGTATAGATGCTAATGCTGCTCCTTGGGCTATGACCGTTACAGATATTGTTGGGGGAGATGAAGGTGAATTTTTCAACTTTGATGTCACTATTGCTTCTGCTTCAGGAAGTTGTAATACGAGTTTTGAATCACCTGACTTTAATGCAGATATTCCAGATAACCAACAAGCATTTACTTATGAAACTCCTGTATTGGAATGTTTCAATATAGAGAATATGATTACAGAATATCAATGGACTTGCAGTGATGGTACTGACTCAGGTGTATTACCTGTTACTAACGATGAAATTCCTGATTATAATGTAATGCCTGCAAATCCAGGTACTTATGTTTGCACTTTGGAAGTATGGGATTTATGGGGTTGTAGTACAACTGATGAATTTACTATTATTGTTCCTGACTCTATTGTTGCGGAAGCAAATACTGCTTGTAACTATGGTGAGGCTGTAATCAATGTGATGGGAGGTTATGCTAGTACAAATGGCATAGATTTCACCTTCTCTATTGATCCTGATACTAATAACGTTGGAGTGATTAATGATGCTTCAACAGCCAACTTTAGTAATTTACCTTGTGGACAATATGAGGTAACTATTAATGATAATACACCATTAGGTGGTGCTGGTTTATCCTTTGATAGTGGAGCATTAACAGGACCAAATGTAACCGGTAATCAAACTTGTTTTACTATTTCTGTTGCTGGTTACACAACCGTTTTAGGTACACCAAATGGAGCCACATTAGAACAAGCTTGTTTTGATTTAATGGATCAATTTGGAACAGACTTTTATAATGTAACTTTAACCTCTCCTGAAGGAACAATTATTACTTTGTTAGACATATTTGAAGTAAATGGACCAAACGCTGAACCTTGTTTTGGAGATGGACAACCTGGTATTGGAATTGGTACACCTCCTTTTGGTGGTTTATTCAGTCCAAGTAATGGAAATCTAAGTGATTTTGATGGCGAAGATCCTAATGGTAACTGGGAACTTTGTGTAAATAATGATTTTGGTATAGGAGATGCAACCTTAGAAAACTGGAGTCTTTTATTCACACCAGAACCTTGTTTAACAACTGTTAGTGTTGAGGTATTTGATACAATTAGTGCTACTTATACAAAGAACTGTGATGGTACTATTGAAGTGGCTGCAACTGGAGGATATGCAGGTGCTTGTTTCACACCTGCTAATGGAAATCAGGATTATACTTTTTCAATTGTTGGACAAACAGCTTCCAATAATACAGGAATGTTTAGTATTAATGATGTTCCCAATGCAGGTACTTATACCATTGAAATCAATGATAATAATCAAAATACTGATCCTATTGAAAATTGTACGAAAACATTAGAAGTCGATATTTGTGAACCTCTGACTCTCACAGATATTATGGCGGAAAATGCCGCAGACTGTGATGGAACAGGTAGTATTACTATCACTGCAACAGGAGGTGTTTCTTCAATTGGAACAGGCAATATTGAGTATAGTATTGATGGTGGTATAACCTGGCAAACAAATAACACCTTTAGTAATTTGCCTTTGGGTACTTACAATGTTACGGTTAGAAACGATGATGGAACTTGTGAACTACCTCCTCAAGAAATTATGATTACAGTACCCGAAGCTCCTATCATTACAAGTGAAGTACCAACAGATGAAACAAACTGTGATGTCAATGATGGTACTATTACTGTTACAGCAACAGGTAATGGAAATATAGAATATAGCATTGATGGAGGAACAACTTGGCAAACTTCTAATACTTTCAATAATCTTGCTCCAGGCATGTATGACATTGCTATCAGATATGATGATGGAACTTGTCAAGTGTTAGGAAATACACTTGAAATAATAGAAGCCGATTGTTGTGAATCTGGTCCTATCACAGTGAGTGCGAGTAGTAGTGTTTGTAACAATGAAACCGTCAATCTGTGTTTAAATGTAGGAGATGAAAATGGTGCATTAGGTTATTTAGTTTCTATAGATGGCGATAATGGGATAGATATTGATACCAGTATTACTACTTACAACCCTGCCAATGTGTTCTGTATTGATTTAACAACTTTGGACAATATGAGTTGTGATCCGATAGATGTAACTTATACGATTCAGATAACCTGTCCTGTTGATAACTCAATAGCAGTTGATACTGCTTATATTATTACAGTCTATCCTGCTAATTTTACCTCTGAATTAGTAGCAGCAACTTGTACTGATGCAGGAATGTTTAATATTATAGCTGCCAATGGTGACAACTGTGTACAAGCAAATGGTGTTGATGATCCTAATTCAGAATGTCCTTTTGACTATATATTAACTTATGATACTACTTTCTTTGCAGGAACAGGATGTGAACAAGCATTTAGCATTGATACTTCTTTTGCTGATACCAATCCACTTGTTTTTGTAGAAAATTTACCAATGGATTTAACCATTTCTTGTGATGAAGACATTCCAACAGTTGCAGTTTTAACTGCTGTAGACGACTGTGATATGGATATTACAGTTATGTTCTCGGAAAATGATGACATGGCTATTTGTCCTAACAATAGAGTTATTACTCGTACTTGGATGGCAATGGATGATTGTGCAAATACATTTGAACACACACAAACTATCACTATTGAGGCAGATACTAAAGCTCCAACATTTAATGAAACTTTACCAACTGACTTAACTTTAAGTTGTGGAGAGGCTATTCCTGCTGCTGAAACTTTAACAGCTTCTGATGATTGTGCTAATGTAACTGTTGAGTTCAATGAAAATGATGATATGGTCACCTGTCCTAACAACAGGGTTATCACTCGTACTTGGACTACAACGGATGATTGTGATAACTCTGTATCTCATACTCAAACGATCACTATTGCTCCTGATTCAAATGCTCCAACATTTAATGAAACTTTACCAATTGACTTAACTTTAAGTTGTGGGGAGACTATTCCTACTGCTGAAACTTTAACAGCTTCTGATGATTGTGCTACTGTAACTGTTGAGTTCAATGAAAATGATGATATGGCTACTTGTCCTAACAATAGAGTTATCACTCGTACTTGGACTACAATAGATGATTGTGATAACTCTATATCGCATACTCAAACGATTACTATTGCTCCTGACACAAATGCTCCAAGTTTTACAGTTCCGACGGATGTTTCTCTAAACTGTGGAGATACAGAACCTACATTTAGCGATATTACAGCAACGGATGATTGTGATAGTGATATTACGGTTCCTGTAACAACAATGACAATTGGAGATGTTTGTAACGGAAAAACTATAGTTTATACTTGGGGACCTGTCATGGATGCTTGTGGTAATGAAGCACCATCTCAAACCACAACTGTTACTGTTGCTGCTTGTGATTGTGAATGTCCTACAGTAACGGAGGCAAATAGCATACAAGATTTCTGTATAACTGGTGATGTTGACTTAAGTGATACAACAACAGGGTTTAGTATTTTAACAAATAGTAATCTTGCAGGAAATTTAATCTGGACTACAGATGGCTTAGAACCTGCTGCTGATGGTAGTAATGTGTTTGATGGAACAACATTACAAAATAATGACTGTGGTTTAATGACTATGATATTGAGTGCTTTCTTAGAGTGTGACGCAAATGCGGACGGCTCATTTAGTACTTATATAGCAGCAGGTAGTGTTACAACAAATATATATCCTGATCCAGCAAAATATGTTATTACTGTTACACCAAGCACAGGATGTGGAGAAGCGCCTATGATTACAGATAGTGAATGTCCAACTCTAACGGCACAAGGCTGGAACCCAGAACCTATTGCAACTTGTACTCCTGTAGATGGAGTTTATGAATGGACTCAAACATTACCTGAATTTACCAATGCTCATGCTCCTTGCACTTATCCTGATGCTAGTGGTAGTGAAACAATTGCAGGATGTGTTGCGTGTAATTGCCCTAACATTGTGGAAGTAACAACAAGCGAATCTAGTGCTTGTACCGGAAGTGCTATTGATATTTGTGTCGTATTTGATGCAGATGCTTCTAATTTCACAGTTAATGGAGTAACAGGAACAACTGGTTCTAATGAAATTTGCTACACAGAAACAACAGAGAATACAACTTGTTCTCCTATACAACAAAGTTTCTCTTATACAGCAACTTGTAATGATGACACCAACAATCCTACAAATGGAGAAGTAACTGTAGATGTTTTCCCTGATGTTAATTCATTTGTGCCGACTATCACAGCAGGAGTTGCTTGTGGAGATGGTCCGATCATTACAGCAGGAGCCTGTGGTTCGGTTGCATTAGATGAAACTATTTTTCCTGATAATATTTGCAATGCAACAGTTGATGGTTCACAAGCTTGGTCTATTGATGCTTTTGACTTAACCAATCCTCCAAGTTGTTTTGTTCTTCCATCAGGTACAGAAGTTATTCCTGCTTGTGAAGACTGCTCTCAAGACTGTCCAACAGCAACAAGTTTACCAAATCCTACAGATGCTTGTGTTAGCGATATGACTCAAATATTATGTATTGAATTTGCAAATGATCCTTCAAATATTGATTTAAATATCAATAATATTACAGGAGTTGTTGATGCAATCAACAATACTATATGTGTAGAAATTCCTTTGGTAAATACAAGCTGTGATGTTACAAATATTGATTTAACTCTAAATGCAAGTTGTATAAGTGGAGCAATTACGGACAATAATGGAGATTCCTTAACAGATTTTTCATTAGGAAGCATTCAAGTTTATCCTACATTAACTGAAAATGTTGTTGAAACTCCTGTTTGTGATGGGGCTTCAGGAAGAGTAGAAATTATAAGTACAGATGGCACAATATGTGCATCTATGGATGGTACTCCTGTTACTACACCTATCTGTGGTGATCCTGACAATACTGGTGGATTAAATTGGTCATTCACTTTCTTTGAAGGAACAAGCTGCGAACAAACCTTTAATGGTAATGAATCTATCACTTGTAACTCAGGCACACCTACTTGTGATGATGGTTGTGATTTAACCACCGATTCTATTGATCCAAACACTTGTGAATGTGTCTTTGAACAACCTAACTGTGATGATGGCATTGCATCTACTAATGATTCATTTGATCCTGATACTTGCGAGTGTTCTAATGTTGAAACTGGATGTGAAGGTGTTACTTGTGACGATGGATGTGATTTAACCACCGATTCTATTGATCCTACTACTTGCGAATGTGTTTTTGAGCAACCTAATTGCGACGATGGCATCGCCTCCACAGATGATTCTTTTGATCCAGCTACTTGCTCTTGCTCAAACATCGAAGTGGGATGTGGTGATTTAACTTGTGATGATGAGTGCGACTTAACAAATGACTTTGTTGATCCTACTACTTGTGAATGTGTCTTTGAACAACCCAGTTGTGATGATGGTATCGCTTCTACAGATGACTCATTCGATCCTGATAATTGTACTTGCTCCAATGTTGAAGTGGGTTGTGGAGACATTACTTGTGATGATGGTTGTGACCTAACTACTGATTCCGTTGATCCTACTACTTGTGAATGTGTCTTTGAACAACCCAGTTGTGATGATGGCATCGCTTCTACTGAGGACTCATTTGATTCTGAAACTTGTGCTTGCTCCAATGTTGAAGTGGGATGTGGAGACATTACTTGTGATGATGGATGTGATTCTACCATAGACTCTATTGATCCAACTACTTGTGAGTGTGTCTTTGAACTACCAACTTGTGATGATGGTATTGCTTCGACTGATGACTCATTTGATCCAGCGACTTGTTCTTGCTCGAACATTGAAGTTGGCTGTGGAGATATTACTTGTGATGATGGTTGTGACCTAACTACTGATTCCGTTGATCCTACTACTTGTGAATGTGTCTTTGAACAACCGACTTGTGATGATGGCATAGCCTCCACAGAAGATTCGTTCGATCCTGATACTTGTGAGTGTTCTAATATTGAAGTAGGCTGTGGAGATATTACTTGTGATGATGGGTGTGATTCTACTATCGATTCTGTTGATCCGACTACTTGTGAATGTGTCTTTGAACAACCGACTTGTGATGATGGCATCGCTTCTACGGATGATTCGTTCGATCCTGATACTTGTGAGTGTTCTAAT
>JAHDBB010000086.1 GCA_020630635.1 Chitinophagales bacterium | reverse complement strand
AAGGGTTTTCTTAAAATGTCATCCCTTAGCTTTATAGCTTCATCATAAAGTGGTGTTCCAAAATCAAAAAACTGTATGTACATAAATTTAAATTAATGTATTGGTCAAAAAATAACTTCCTTCTTTTTGACCGTTCCTAATGAGGAAAAATCTGATCAGCCATTCTTAAAGATTCTAATAATGCCTCGTTGTTAATACCTAATTCAATTTTTTTATTTTTAAAATATTGAATCAAATTTTCAGTGGGCATATTGCCCGTCAAATCATCTTTTGCCATTGGGCATCCACCAAAGCCTTTCAAAGCACCATCAAACCGTAAACAATTATTTTCATAGGCAGCATTTACTTTTTCTTCCCAATTATGTGGTAATGTATGCAAATGTGCCCCAAATTCTACATCAGGGTATGGAGGTATTAAATTACCAAATAAGTAGGTGATAGTTTCTTTATCTGCTGCACCTATGGTATCCGATAATGAAATAACTTTGATGCCAATGTCTGCTAGAATATCTACCCACTTTTGAACAATTTCCACATTCCACTCATCTCCATAGGGATTTCCAAACCCCATAGAAACATACACTACTAGGATTTTATTGTGTTTTTGGCAAATTTCAAAAATATCTTTCACTCTATGTAGAGATTCGGCAATGGTAGAATTTGTATTTCTAATTTGAAAAGTTTCAGAAACCGAAAAAGGATAACCCAAATAGGTGATTTCCTCAAATTGACAGGCGTCGTTGGCACCTCTTGTATTAGCAATAATTGATAGTAATTTACTTTTGGTATTGGATAAATCTAAATGAGACAAAACATCGGCAGTATCCTTCATTTGTGGGATAGCTTTAGGAGAAACAAAACTTCCAAAATCTATGGTATCATAGCCCACTTTGAGTAAGGTATTGATGTAAGCTGCTTTAGTTTTTGAAGGGATAAATTCTTTTATGCCTTGCATAGCATCACGAGGGCACTCAATTAATTTTATCATTGATTGCTATTTATAATTTGGTTGATGCAAAGATAAATCATTTTCTTACTAATTTTGTTATTTAAAAAGTGGGAAGTGTTATTAACCTTTTAATCAAAAGTAATAATGAATAAAAAAGATATCATCAACCTTTTTGGTTTCACCTTATTTATACTTGGTTTTTTATCTCTAATGTTTAGCTTTATTGGAATCCAATTTTCGTTTTTGACATTTCTAGATGCCATGGGCTATTTGACAGGTTTTATATTAAGGTTACTAATGGTGCTTGGAGGCATTGTTCTATTATTTTTAAATAATACAAACTGGAAAGAAGAGTAGGCAATTTTAAGCTGTGAGATAAATAAAATCATTTTTTTTTATCCATTTCGGTTTTTTATTCTAATTTGGATTTTAATATTTAAAAACGAAAAACAAACCTATGCACGCTTATGTATTTCCTGGACAAGCCTCCCAGTTTGAGGGAATGGGCAAAGAACTTTATAATAGTTCAGAATTAGCAAAATCTCTTTTTGAGCAATCCAATGAGATCTTAGGATTCCGGATTTCGGATGTAATGTTCAGTGGTACAGCAGAAGATTTAAAGCAAACAAAAATTACTCAGCCTGCGGTTTTTTTACATTCTGTGATTAAAGCTAAGATGGTCGGAACGGATTTCGAGCCTGATGTTGTAGCAGGACATTCCCTAGGAGAATTTTCGGCATTAGTTGCTAGTGGAAGTTTAGATTTTGAAAATGGTTTAAAATTAGTCCAACAACGAGCAATGTCTATGCAAAAAGCCTGCGAAGCCGTAGAAAGTACTATGGCTGCTATTATTGGTTTGGATGATGAAGTAGTAGAAAAAGTATGTGCTGAAACCGATGGATTAGTCGTAGCTGCTAACTATAATTGTCCAGGTCAACTGGTTATTTCAGGAGAAGTTGCAAGCGTAGAGCAAGCTGCTGCGGCACTTAAAGAAGCGGGTGCTCGGATGACTGTATTGTTAAATGTAGGAGGCGCTTTTCATTCTCCCTTAATGGAACCTGCCAAAGCAGAGTTAAAAGCCGCTATTGAAAGTACAACTTTTAGTCAACCGATTTGTCCTATTTATCAAAATGTAAATGCTAAACCTGAAACAAATCCAGACAATATTAAGCAAAACTTAATTGATCAATTAACATCTCCAGTACGATGGACTCAAACCATGCTCAATATGATAGACGACGGTTTGAGCAGTTTAACCGAAGTTGGTGGTACAGGAAATACCTTAAGAGGTTTTATTAAAAGAATAGATAGAAAAATAAAATCAGACACTTTATAAATTACATTGACAACTACCTAAGTAGGCTTACCTACTTAAACGAATTTTAAAATAATAGATGACAAAACCAAAAATTGAAGCAGGGAATATATTGATTGCTGAACCTTTTATGCTAGAATCGGAATTTAAACAATCAGTCGTTCTTATCTGTGATCATATGGATAGTGATGGCACTGTAGGATTTGTGTTAAACAAACGCATAAACATGGATATTCAAGAATTGATTGCAGATTTTCCTGAGTTTGAGTCCGAAGTTTTTTTTGGAGGTCCTGTCCAAACAGATACTATTCACTATATACACAACGTAGGTGATCTCTTAGATGAGAGTCGAAAAGTCTGTAATGGCGTATATTGGGGAGGAGATTTTGAAAAATTAAAGTTTTTGATTAAATCTGAATTAATACAACCAGAGAATATTCGATTTTTTGTAGGTTATGCTGGCTGGTCCCCTGGTCAATTATATGAGGAGATGGGTGTCAAATCTTGGATTCTTTCTAGAATGCACCATAATTATATTTTCAAAGAAAATCCCGATTTCCTATGGGAAAAAACATTAATAGATAAAGGAAACCATTTTTCAATTTTATCTCAAGTACCTGATAATATTAATTGGAGCTAATTTTCTCTACATTCTTTTGTCTAACTTTCGCAACCTTAAAATTTTACAAAAAACTGACTAAATACTAAAAAAAGACCTATTGATAAGTTATTTTTTAGCCCTTCTTATTCTATTTTTGTATTCTAAAAAATAAATAAAGTGCTAGGAAAAAAAGGAATATTATTGGTCAATTTAGGTACGCCTAACTCTCCAAGTCGTGCAGATGTTTACAAATACTTAAAGCAGTTTTTATTAGATGATCGAGTTATCGACATCTCTTGGCTTGCCCGAAACTTACTGGTAAGAGGTATCATTGCCCCTTTTCGGTCTGGAAGCTCTGCCAAGCTCTATAAAGAATTATGGACAGAAGAAGGTTCTCCTTTAAAAATTTATGGCGAACAATTGACAGAGGGTGTCCAAAAAATACTCGGTGAAGACTATGTGGTAGAACTCGCTATGCGTTATCAAAACCCCTCTATAGAAAGTGGGTTGGATAAATTGATAAAGGCACAGGTTAGCGAAATTACAGTACTTCCTTTATTTCCACATTATGCGTCTGCTTCAACAGGCTCTGTTTATGAGGAAGTGATGCGAGTACTTTCTAAAAAACAAGCTATCCCCCAACTTAAGGTCATCAATTCTTTCTACGATTATGCTCCTATGATAGAATTATTTGCAGAGCAGGGTAAAGCTCTTGATATAGCACAATATGATCATATTTTATTTTCGTATCATGGGCTTCCTGAACGTCAAATCCGTAAAGCAGATGATTGTAATCATTGTTTAAAACCTGGATGCTGTGATACTATTAGTACTAGGAATCAATTTTGTTATAAAGGTCAATGCTACGCTACTACAAGAGCTATTGCAAAATTGCTAGAACTAGAAGAAGAACAATATACGACCTGTTTTCAGTCAAGGTTAGGAAACGATCCTTGGGTACAACCCTACACTAGTGATGTCTTAGAAGAAAGAGCAAAGGAAGGCGATAAGAAACTTTTGGTTTTTTGCCCTGCCTTTGTAGCAGATTGCCTTGAGACAACCATTGAGGTTAGTGTCGAGTATCAAGAAGAATTTGAAGAAATGGGTGGTGAAAAAGTTACTCTTGTTCCTAGTCTTAATGCGCACCCAAAATGGATTCAAGCAGTAGCTGATTTAGTAAAATAGCATCCATCAAAAATTAATGCTATTTTGCAGATAAAAAACTCCTAGTCTCAACTCCGAAATATGCAAATTAACAATACACTTAATGCTACTGAAGTTGAAAAAACCATTAAACAGTTATCGATAAGGATACTAGAACGTTTTCCTGATTCGGGTCTGGGTAAAACCTGTCAGGATTTTCTTCATTTCACTCAAAAAAATAAAGATATTATCACGTGGATTGAAAAACCGAATCTCATTATCCGAATTACTGTTGGTCTTGTTGTTTTATTATTTCTAGTTTCATTAATTTATAGTATTACACTCATTGATTTTACGATGACCAATAGTTTAATAGAATTAACAACTGTCTTAGAATCCTTATTAAATAATATCATTTTTATTGGTGCAGGCATCTTCTTTTTATATACGCTAGAAACACGTTGGAAAAGAGGTAGGGCGATCCAGCTTCTAAATGGAATTAGAGGTTTTGTTCACGTTGTCGATATGCATCAACTTACTAAAGATCCTCAATTAAGTACAAAACATTTACAACCTACCGAACATTCTCCCGAAAGAGAACTTAGCCCTTTTGAATTGCAGCGTTATTTGGATTATTGTTCAGAATTCTTTTCGCTCATTGGTAAAGTAGCTGCATTATACTCTCAAAGTATCCCTGATGAAATTGTAATTCAATCATCCAGTGAAATAGAATCGCTTTGTTCGAATATGTCAAATAAAGTATGGCAAAAATTAAGTATTCTTAATGAAATGCAATAGTTTGATAGTCTTAGGATTTTTTTATTACCTTTCGGAAAAATTTAGAAATTAATATGATCAAACTTGGTGAATACAATACCCTTGAAGCTGCTAGAAGTACGGACAATGGTTTTTACCTTAAAGATGAGGACGGTAATGAAGTCTTGCTCCCAAATAAGTATGTTCCCGAAGGATTTGAGAATGGTGCTAAATTAGACGTTTTTATTTTTAAAGATTCTGAAGATCGTCTAACCGCAACTACTGCAACCCCTAAAATAAAACTCAATCGTTTCGCTTACTTAAAAGTCAATCAAGTCAATAATGTTGGCGCATTTTTGGATTGGGGGCTAGAAAAAGACTTACTTGTCCCTTATTCTGAGCAAAATGAAAGAATGGTAAAAGATAATAGTTATCTCGTCCATATGTATATTGATAAAGAAACTGAGCGGCTTGTTGCTTCGGGTAAATTAAGACAATTTTTTAAAAATGAAGACTGTACTTTGGATGTAGGAGACGAAGTCGACCTCTTAATTGGAGAACGTAATTATCTAGGCATTGAGGTTATTATTAATGAACTTTATGGTGGACTCATTTATAAAAATGAAATCTTTAAAAAAGTCCAACGAGGAGATAAGAAAAAAGGTTATATCAAACTCATTCGAGAAGATTATAAAATTGACGTTGCTCTACAACCACAAGGATATAAAAATCAGGATGCCAGTGCTGAAAAAATATTATCAATTTTAAAAGAAAACGAAGGTTACTTGAATTTAAATGACAAAAGTAGTCCAGAACTGATTAAAGCACGCCTTGAAATGAGTAAAAAAACGTTTAAAAAATCCATCGGTGCTTTATATAAAGCTCGATTAATAGATATTAAAAAAGATGGTGTATATCTAGTTTAAAAACTATTTAAACAAATGCCTACATTTATGGAGCAAGCCAAAAAAAATAGTTCGAAATTACTTGAAGTTATTGATCTTGAAACACATTTTCACACAGAAGAAGGTGTCGTTAAAGCCGTCAATAAGATTAATTTCACTTTATATAGAGGGGAAACGATTGGTATTGTAGGAGAATCGGGTTCAGGGAAATCTGTCACCTCTTTATCCATCATGCAGCTCATTCAATCTCCACCTGGGAAAATTGTAGGGGGAAAAATATTATACTATCCTGAAAATCAGGCTAGCCCTATCGACCTTTTGACCCTCAATGATAAATCAATGCAACAATATAGGGGGAATGAAATCGCTATGATTTTTCAAGAACCTATGACCTCACTCAATCCCGTTTTCAAGTGCGGCAGTCAAGTTATTGAGGCGATAATGCTCCATCAAAAAGTAAATAAAGCAGAAGCGAAACAACGAACGCTGGAATTATTTGAAAGGGTTAAACTTCCCGACCCTGAACGCATCTATAATGCTTATCCACATCAAATATCAGGCGGTCAAAAACAACGGGTGATGATTGCTATGGCACTGTCTTGTAATCCTAGCATTCTAATTGCTGACGAACCTACTACTGCGCTTGATGTAACGGTACAGAAACGCATTTTAGAATTAATGGATGAGCTTAAGAAAAAGATACAAGCCGCCGTTATTTTTATTACACATGACTTGGGGGTTATTGCAGAAATTGCGGATCGAGTACTGGTGATGTTCAAAGGGCAAATTGTGGAACAAGGAATGGTTAGAGAGATATTCACTACACCTCAACACCCATATACAAAAGGGCTTTTAGCTTGTCGCCCACCACTTGATTATAGGATGAGTAAATTGCCGACTGTTAGCGATTTCATGGATATCGAATATATAGATGACCATTTTAAGATTAAAGAAAAAATAATCCCTAAAGGTTCTCTTATTGAGAATTTTAAAGTTACCCCTGAAGCAACTCAACAAAGATTACAACAACTTCAAACTCAAAAACCTATTCTAGAGGTCAAAAACCTCAATACATGGTTTCCGATGAAAAAGAATTTTTTTGGAAAACCTACTGCTTATTTAAAGGCAGTTGATGATGTTTCATTCAAGGTTTATCCAGGAGAAACACTAGGACTAGTGGGAGAATCAGGTTGCGGAAAAACAACTTTAGGACGAACGATTTTGAGGTTAATTCCTGCACATAGTGGCGAAGTTATCTTTAATGGGCATCATCTATTTGAGCTATCGGATAAAGCGTTAAAGAATATTCGAAAGGAAATGCAAATTATCTTCCAAGATCCTTATGCTTCGCTTAATCCTCGTATGACTATTGGAAATGCTATTTTAGAACCCATGAATGTTCATCGCATTTTAGATAATCGGAAACAACGCATTGAAAAAGTGATGGAGTTATTGGAGATTGTTAATTTAGAAGCAAAACATTTCAATCGGTATCCGCATGAATTTTCAGGAGGACAACGCCAAAGAATTTGTATCGCTCGTGCTTTAGCACTTAATCCTAAGTTTATCATTTGCGATGAATCCGTATCGGCACTTGATGTATCCGTACAAGCGCAGGTACTAAATCTCCTCATTCGTTTACGGGAACAGTTTCAGTTTACCTATATTTTTATTTCACACGATCTTTCTGTTGTGAAATTTATTAGTGATAGAATGATCGTCATGAATAAAGGCAAAATTGAAGAAATCGGAACAGCCGATGAAATATATAATCATCCTCAAAAAGCTTATACCCAAAAATTAATTTCCGCTATTCCTAATCCTACGTTTTAATCTTCAAGAGACTATCCATACTTTAACGTGTTAGGGTTAAATCTCCAGCGTATATTATTTCTGTATTATCATTGAATTTCACAGTAATTTGGTATACATAGACACCAGATTGGGCTGCTTTCCCTCGATATTGCCCGTCCCAGCCAAAATTGCTATCGTTGCTTGGAAAGTTTTCTTGTTCAAAGACTAAAGCTCCCCAACGATCGAAAATTTGCATTTTCAGAATACCATCAACACCTTTAGAAGCAAACGGATGAAAATAATCGTTTAGACCATCACCATTAGGCGTAAAAGTATTTGGGATATAGACATAACGATTTCTATCCACTTCTACCTGTACTTGAGTACGAACGATACAACCTGTTGGATCGGTAGCTGTCACCGTATAAGTTGTGGTAAATGAAGGAAATGCTAAGGGGTTTGGACAATCTGTACAACTAAGACTTTGCTGAGGTTGCCAGTCATAAATAAGAGAATCTTGTGGATAAATATTATTGTTTACAAAGAGTTGAAGGGTATCTCCTATTAATATCAAGGTATCAGGAGACGTTTCAATAAAAAAATCATCAGGAGATAAAATAACAATATTGTCTTGGGACTGCATACAATTATTGTCATCCTTGATATAAACGGTGTATGTGCCTTCTTCAAGCCCTCTAAATGTACTTGAACCTTGATAATTTTCTCCATCAAGACTGTATTCAATTGGTGAATAATCACTAGAAGCATCGATTATAATTTGTCCTAAATTATTACATAAAATAGGGATAGCTTGTATTTGAAAATCTAGGATTGAACCTTCATCGAGTGTATAGTTTTCTACTTGTTCACACCCTTCAGCATCCGTAATTGTTACGGTATATGTTCCACTAGAAATATTCTCAATAAGTGTGCTTGAATCTCCTGTGTTCCAATTATAAAAATACGGAGCAGTACCATTTGAAACGGCTAGTTCAATTCTGCCATTCTCATCTCCTATACAAGAGGGTAAACTTTCGTCTATTGTAACATTAAATTTTTCAACAACTATATTCGTACAATGTACTGAATCACAATTATTATCAATCGTATAATTGGTACAAATCATAGTATCTTGACTGTATAAAACCCCGTCTATATCTACGGTTTGCCCTGTACAAATAAAAACATCATTGTTTGTTCGAATCTCATCAAAAGTAATCAATATACTATCCCTTAGTTTGCCGCCACAATTATCGGTTACTTCTACCCAATATAAACCGCCTTCATCGTTGGAAAATGTTTGTCCATCACTACCATCTTGCCATTGATATTCGGCAAATGACGACCCCGCATCTAAGACAAAAGTCGTATTTCCGCAAGTTGAAAAATCTTCTCCTAAGTCCAAAATAAAGGTTTCATTTTCTAGCCGATGCATTTGAATATTATTACCAAAATTACATTCACCAATTGATGTTACAGGAAAATCATCTTCTAAGTTATAAGGCGTAGCAATAGACGCATCATCATTGATAACAAAAAAGACATCGTTTTTTTCTGTATTTATATTAAAATTAACTTGCAGGCATTCATTGGGTAGAATGCTCAATTCTAAAGGATAGTATGTACCAATTACATTCGCTGCACTTGCTCCATTTGGAGTTTCATCATAAACACTTATTGGTGTTTCTTTGGACAAGGCAATATCTCCTTCGTTACAGATGGTCATAAAGATTTTTCTAGCACCTGCCTCACATCTTGAAGAATCGATTGAGATGCTAGCATCTGCTACAGGAAATTCAGGATTGCTGTACTGGGAGAGGTAATTGTTTAAAATGAAGCCATTTCCTACTTCTAGTTGTTCTTGCTGAACACAGGGAATCGTCAAGTCATCATTTACATTTACATTATAATATAAATACTGATGCCATACCTGACGAGAATATACCCAAGGCTGATTGCCAGAGCCAAAAACCCTCAATTGGTTATCACAACTACATAATAATTCCGACTCTCCATCGGCATCGACATCTGCTACTACAGGGTATTCTGTTCCTGTGTTTGAGCCGCAAGGAATCGTTGTAATGTTTACCCCCGTACTGCCATCCATTATACGAAGATTGTTTTCATCTCTGTATAATACTTCATATTTTCCATCGCCCTCAAAATCAAAAACGGTCGCTCCCGTTTGTGCGGAACCATCCGAAGTCGAAATGCGCCATTTTTCAACTAAATTATTATTATCAAAATCAAAAACTCGATACTCCAGAGAGGTTGTCACTCCAATTTCTAGTTTTCCATCGTTATCAAAATCTGCAATATTGGGTAAGGAAGAAGAACCTCTAGTACTACCACCTCCTTGTGTTGTAAAAGAATATACATCGCTTATTGTTTCGCCTTCTTGCACGTCCCAAATAAATAAATTTAGATTATTTCCTCTTTTATGGGCAACTACAGCATCTAGATCACCATCTAGATCCATATCGGCGATGCTTGTCAAACCATCCCCAACATTTCCTTCTATGACTGTTTTAATGGGGGCTATTCTTTGATTATCAATATCTACACTATATACTTGATTTCCTACTATGAATTCTTTTCCTTCACAATCCGTACAAAAGTTATCGGCTAAGACATCTACCGCAGCAGCAGAAGCTCGAATACGCCCTTCCTGATACCCACCATTAGCCCCATTTCCAGCACCGACAATAAATTCTCCTGTTTGGGCATTAAAGATTTGGTTTCCAATAAAAATTTCAGGGATACAATCTTCGTTAAAATCGGTTAGGTTGATCGTTAAGCGTTCATCTTCCGAATCATAACCATAAGGCGTAGAAGAACGCCATTTTAATAGACCATTATGTTCGTAGCAAAAGATACGCATTCTATCGCTTGTGCTGTTATCACTTGAAGCATTCATTATAATTTCGCCAAAACCATCTAAGTCTATATCTGCAATGGCGATATACGAATTGCGATAGTGCATTTTAGGCGTAGCAATTGTGCGTTCTAGATTTCCAGTTGCACCATCGATAATTTGTATATCTTGATGGTGGCTTTGAAAACTCCCCACCCCTTTTTTTCCAATAACTTCAGGAATACCATCCTTGTCAATATCTCCCACTAAGGGTACATTATATGAATGCCAACTAGCACCACTTATCCACTCGACTTCTAGTGCTAAGGTTTCGACTTGATTGGGCTGATACTGACAGTCTGCAGCACAAGGGCTGTAATAAGAACGATCGCATAATACATCCCCACAACAATCTTCATCATAACAATCAATCAACCCATCGTTATCATCATCAATACCGTTATTACAAATTTCTTGAGCAAAGGCGAAATTTGTTGAACATACAAATATTAAAACCCATTTAATTTTTTGAAGGGAACTCATTGTTCAAAGATAATACATCCTAAACAAATGCATTAGCCTTTTGCTAACAATTTACTTAGGATACCATCAATGCCTCCAGAAGGTCTATCCGCACTAACATTAATAATTTTCCCTTCTTTATCAATCAATATAAAACGAGGAATACCTGTAATATTATATTTTTTACAAATATCAGCCCCCCAGCCACCTGGCATAAATATTTGTGTGCCTTTAGGTGATTTTTCCGCCATCCATTTTTCCCACTTTACTTGAGATCTATCAATAGAAACACTCATAAACTCAACCGCTTGACCATGATATTTTTCTTCTAATTTTTCTAAATAAGGAATTTGTTTGCGACAAGGACCACACCATGTTGCCCAAACATCTATGTATACAATTTTACCTTTAAAATCACTCAACTTAACGGTTTTTCCTTCAGGATTTACCCCTTCAAAATCTGGAGCAGATTGTCCTGTTCCTAGATGCTGCCATTTATCTGTAATCAAATTAACAATTCGATTATAATCAGGATGCCTTACGGTTTGTTTAAAGTCGCTGATCGCATCTTCCATACCGTTAATCCCATTTCCAAAAGCATATTCATAGATCACTCTCGTTCGCATATAGTTTTGGATGGTTTCGTTTTTAAAAAAGGTTGGAATATTTTCATACATCATCTGTGTGAAAAGTAACCTAGTCATACTTTCAATTCCTGTTTGACCGATTAAACTTTTATCCGTAAATACAATGAGATAGTGATTGAGAAAATCTCTATAGGTTTTAGAAAAAAGCATTTTTTCATTGCCTAAATCAAATTGCTTGAACACGCTTTGATCAAAATTCTCCCAAACCACTTTTGCATCTTTTTTAGCACCATGTGCATAATTTGGAGCATAACGAGTGACCAATGTTGCCCACTTATAAAAAACATCCGTTTCTTCTAACTCAATAAATCTCTTAAACTTTTTATCCTTTCCATGTGTGGCTTTAAACTTTTCTAACGGTGTTTTTATTAGGGTACGATAATCTTTTGACGATTTTAGAAACTCCTCTGAAGGCATAGAGAAATAGGTATTATCATAAACCTCTCTATTATTCTCTACTTGATATTTTTCCAAAAGGTAATTATTGATAATGCTCCCCTTCCCATCAAAAGAAAAACTTCTGGGCAGATTCCTAGCATCAAAATTAATGGTTAAGTCATCTTTAGGCGATAAGTAGACTATTGTCGTTTTGCGTTTATTGTACCATAATATATAGTAGCTTTCGATAGGCACATCTAATTTTGCTTCGTAAGTACCATCTTCGTTTACTGCTACTTTTTGAAGGTTTTTAGAGGTAAAAGGCAGACCGTAAGATTGAAACGTAATTTCTTTAGCCGTAGCATTTTCAACTTTTCCTTTTACGACTGCACTACCAATCGACCACAATTGAACATTCAAAAATACCGTTCCAATTAAAAGTAGTATTGTTTTTCTCATTATTTATCTTAATTAAACTTTAGTGATTATTCAAAACATTATATTCAAAATTACGTTTTTTTAGACGTAAGGTCTACGAATTAAGGGCTTAACTTCCTTCCTTTTAACCTCTGTTTAACGATTTTTATAAAAATCAAGACAAGCATTTTGAAAATCAATAGTTTTTATTCTACTTTGTAAATCGGTGAAAAATATACTCGTAGAAAGCCAATCGATTTGTATTAATCATTCAAATTTGTTAAACCCATTTAAAAATGCTGCAAAAAATAATTGAATTTTTTCAAAATCTCTTCGGAGGGCTATTTCGTACAAAGAAAGTAGAACCTCGTCCGACTATCCCTACACCGCCACCACCATCTCCTAGAGCTGATGAAGAAATAGATGACGACTATGTAGACGATAACATTCCTCAGGATGGTGCTGATATAGGCGAAAATGATATTGAAACGACCGAAGTTGAAGTGCCTAAAACTGAAGAGCCTGCACCTTCGGAACCAGAAGAGGATGAATCCGAAGAACCTGATTTTTTACCGCCTCCAATATTGCCTGAAGAATTTCCAGAAACGGAGTCCGTAGATGAAACACCTACTCATGAACCTCGTTTTTTATGGTGTTTGGACAATGGTCATGGTCGATTTACTAGGGGGAAACGATCACCTGTTTTTATGGATGGTCGCCAATTTTTAGAATACGAATTCAATAGAGATATTGTAAAAAAAATCATCGAAAAATTAGAGCAAAAGGGTGTTCAATATTTTAATGTCGTTCCAGAAGTTGATATAGATAATTTCTTATCGGGAAGAGTCGATAGAGCAAATGATAAGAAATCTGATTTACCCAAGCTATATGTTTCCATTCATGCAAATGCGGCTAGTGCCGAATCTATTAATCATTGGTCGACATCAGGAGCAAAAGGCATTGAGACTTGGTTTTTTAAAGGCAGTCGTAGAGGGGAAAAACTAGCAGGAATTTTTCAAAAACATTTAATTAAAAAGACTGGATTTAAAAATAGGAATCTAAAAGCTACAACGAAACTCTTTGTATTAAGAAAAACAAAGATGACGTCTGTATTAACCGAAAATGGATTTTTTAATAATAAAGAAGAAGCAAAAATGCTGATGTTAGACAATGTTCGGCAAAAGATAGCAGATGCTCATGTTAATGCCATTCTAGAAGTTGAAAAAAATGGATTGTAAGCATTAGACTTCATTCTAAATAATTTTGTATGGCAGAAAAATTGTCTTTAATTCCTATTCTTCGCCCCATTCTCGCCTTAATAGCTAGGACTATTAGGCTGTGAGTGTGTCTCGAATAGAAAATAAATACTGCTTTTCTACTCCTAAAACTATTTTAGAATGAAGTCTATTGACTTTATTGTACCTTTGTTTTTTATTCTACTAAACGTTATATAAAATGAATTTAAGAATATTATTTATTTTCTTATCTCTTATAATAAATCAGCAACTTTTTGCTCAAGAAAAACTACCTGTCACCAATGCTTATCTATTTGATATGGAACAGCGTACAGACAATGATTTTTTCTTTCGGAATCCTAGATTTCTTACGCTTGATAATAATAGAGGGTATAATAATCAACCAAGTTTTATTTTAGGAGAATTGTTTATTACTTCGAGAGTACCTAATGGTTTACAAACCGATATTTTTGCATTGGATTATGACAATTGGATTAAAACAAGGGTTACTCAAACTTCAGAAAGTGAATACTCTCCACAGATTATGCCTGATGGCATTAACTTTTCGGTAATTCGAGTAGAAGAAGATGGTAGTCAAAGACTTTGGGCATTGCCTTTAGATCAAAAAGGAACAGGGGATGTGCTTTTCCCAGAAGTAAAAAATGTAGGCTATCATTGTTGGATTAATAATAAAACAGTTGCTATGTTTTTGGTGAGCAAACCACATAAGTTAGTACTAGGAGATATTAGTACTGGTACAACAAAATTTGTTACTTCAAACATTGGTCGTGGTTTAGCAAAATTACCTAGTGGAGATTTGGCTTTCATCTATAAACGTTTTGATGGAAAATGGAGTGTTCGTTCTATGAATAAACAAAATTACCGTGTAAATGAATTAGTTCCAACCTTAGCCAATAGTGAAGATTTTGTTTGTTTGAAAGATGGAACGCTGATTATGGGCAAAGGTAGTAAGCTATATAAATTCAACATCAATAGAGATCCCTATTGGAGGGAAATTGTTGATTTTTCGAAATATGGTATTTTTAATATTACACGACTTGCTGTTACAGACGGTAAAATAGCAATAGTTACAAAAAGTTAAGATGGAGCAAACAACCAGCACGATTATGATGGTTCGTCCTGCAAATTTTGGTTTTAATGAAGAGACGGCTAAAAACAATGCATTCCAAGTCAATGATACTTCTTTAAGTATCGATGAAATCCGTACAAAAGCCATTGAAGAGTTTGATAAGTTTGTTGATAAACTCCGTTCTGATGGTGTTGAGGTTTATGTAATGCACGATAGTCCAAACCCTATCAAGCCTGATGCTGTTTTTCCTAACAATTGGGTTTCTTTTCATCAAGATGGTACACTCATTACCTATCCTATGTATGCTAAAGCCAGAAGACTTGAACGTGATGAACAATTCATCTCTATTCTAGGTAATTCTTTTTCAATTAAAGAGCGGATACATTTTGAAGGTTATGAACATAAAGATACCTTTTTGGAAGGTACTGGAAGTATGATTCTTGATAGACAAAATAAAATTGTTTATGCTTGTTTAAGTCCCCGAACTGATACTGCTCTTCTAGATGCTTTTTGTCAATCTACTGGTTATTCAAAAATTGTTTTTGATGCACTAGATGAAAACAATTTACC
Organism: Chitinophagales bacterium; assembly: GCA_020630635.1. Lineage (GTDB taxonomy): Bacteria > Bacteroidota > Bacteroidia > Chitinophagales > UBA2359 > JAHDBB01. The sequence continues at coordinate 511 of JAHDBB010000086.1, read as the reverse complement.
GATTTATCATACAAATGTAATGATGGCATTAGGAGAAAATTTTGTAATCATCTGCATGGATTCGATTAAAAATAAAGAAGATAAAGCTCGTCTATTAAAATCGTTTAAGGATACTCAAAAAGAAATTATCGATATTACTTATGCACAAATGAATGCCTTTGCTGGTAATATGCTTCAGGTACAAAATAAAAATAAGGTTAAATTTTTAGTTATGTCTGAACAAGCCTTCTTATCGCTCTCTCCTAGTCAAATTGATGCGATTACGGCTAAAACTAAAATACTCTATAGTCCGATATACACTATTGAAAAATATGGAGGTGGAAGTGCAAGGTGTATGATGGCGGAAATATTCTTATCTAAAAAATAACATATATATATTTAAAAAATTAATCAAAGAATGTGACTTGTGACGGTCTTATCAGTCTTAAAAGCATAAAAGAGAAAATAAAGAATTTTGTTTTTCATTTGGTTTTTTGGGGTAAACTGCTGCGTAAGTAGCAGTTTTTTTTTG